>JAYVGC010000102.1:0-7818 GCA_043772535.1 Flavobacterium sp.
TTTCTTCGTGCTGAAAAATACTTATCAATTCTTTAGGAAGTTTAGAACCGTCTTCGGTAGTGTAATTTAGAACCTGACTTTTTACTGTCAATAAATTAACAGTCATCGCCATCTTTTTATAATTGTTGGCAGTAGCAACACTTACATCTAAACACTTTGCAAAATAGCGAATAGGCAAAGTTTTAAAATCTTTAGAATAAAAATTACGATTCTTACTGGTGTTTCCCATTATGAACACCGACCGTCTTTTTTTATCCGCCCAATTTTTTGAATTTAGATAGTAAGTGAATACTACGGCACAACAAAAATTTATAAATTTTGAAAAGTCCTCTGGCTCATATATAGCTGAAAGTTTTCTACATAAATCAAGATTGCTACATATCTGCAAATAACTAATAACTCTCAATGATTTTAGTTTGCCGTTTACAGTAATCCATTTATTCTTTATTAACCAATCTACACAGTTTCTAACCGTCTTTTCACTTAAATTTAAGTCCGTAGCCCATACTTTGTAAAATGAAGTATCAAAGCGTAGATGTCCACTTGCAATGTGCTTAAAATAAATAAAAAGCATCAAATGATTCGTTTTACGATTTAATAATGCGTACTTGCATAACGCAACAGGTATTGTTGTGTAGATGGGTTTCATTAGATACTGGCTTGAATTTGAGAGTTGTAAATCGGGTACAAGCCAGCCTGTTCTAATATTGGTTTTAAGTTGTAGAGTTTACTGAAATCTACATAGATTTGGTTCGTAATTAGTTCCTTATAGGGTACATAAAAACCTCTTCATTTGAAGAGGTTTTTTTATTACGTTCGTTTTCTTGCCGAAAAAGCTGCCTTTTATAATGTTTCAAAAAAAGTAGTGTCTCAAAATAATATTATTTTAAATCGTTTGCCAAAGCCGTAATGCGCTTTATATCTTGTTCTTTACTTTTTGGATATATTAATAAAACGCCTTCTTTATCAACAATTATATAATCATGTAAACCGTCGATTACTATTAGTTTTTCAGCATCAGAGCGAATGATATTGTTTGATGCATTTTCCAAAACTACTTTTGCATTTATAACACCATTATTATTTTCGTCTTTATCAAGTTTTTCGTGCAGCTGACCCCAGGTTCCTAAATCGTTCCAATCAAAGGTTGCTGGAAGTACAAAAACGTTATTTGCTTTTTCTAAAATAGCGTAATCGATAGAAATATTTTCTGCTTCAGCATAATTTTGATTAATAAAAATTTGCTCATCTATTGTATTGTAGCTTTCTATTCCCAGTGAAAACAACGCATTCATTTGGGGCTGAAATTTTTCAAATGACGCACAAATAGATTTCACACTCCAAATAAAAATGCCACCATTCCACAGAAAATTTCCTTGGTCTAAAAACGATTTTGCCGTTTCGTAATTTGGCTTTTCGCGAAATTGAACTACTTTTTTTATTGCATTTGTATCCGCTTTATCATACTCAATATATCCAAAACCGGTGTTAGGAAATGCAGGTTGAATTCCTAACGTCATCAACGCATCGTGTTTTTGGCAATATTCAAAACACGATTTTAAATTAATTGCGAACTCATTTTCATCTTCAATCCAATGATCACTTGGTGCAACTACCATCACAGCAGCTGGATTTTGCTTTTGTATTTTCATAGACGCATATAGAATGCAAGGAGCTGTGTTTCGCATGGCAGGTTCAAGCAGTACTTGCTGTTGTTGCACCATTGGTAATTGTTTTAAAACCAAATCATTGTAGCGTTCGTTAGTTAATATCAAAATGTTTTCGGCTGGAATCAATTTTGATAACCTTGCAAATGTTTTTTGAATTAAAGTTGCACCTGCGCCTAACATATCGTGAAATTGTTTTGGTAGTTCGGTGGTACTAACCGGCCAAAATCGCGATCCAACGCCACCTGCCATGATAATTGCGTAATAATTATTATTCATTGTCCTGACTATTTTACATACCGCGCATTTGCGATACTGGATTTGTACTTGTTTTTATTTTACTATAATTTCTACTTCTGCATTTGGACTGAATAAATAGAGTTTGTTTGTTGCAATTTCTAAGCATTCATATCGTTTGGTTCGCAATGCAATTTTTTTAAATACTTTACCGTTTTTTATTTTAAAAGTAGTTCCGTAGGGTATTTCAAAAATATAATTTTTAGTGGCATCTTGCACATCAAATTGTTTCAAAGCTAACGATAAAGTCGCATCGGTATCGCTACTTGCTTTTGGATTTTTAAAATGACGCGCCAACAAGGGTAATAATTGATTAGGAAAAATTTGTGGCCTAATAAATGGAATCATCAAATGCTGAAAAGTAATTTTCCATTCGTTGCCGTGCGGTTTGATAAACCGACCATATTTTTCAAAAGCGACCAAATGTGAAATTTCATGAACCAAGGTAATTAAAAACCGATACTTATTTAGATTTGAATTGACTGTAATTTCATGTTTACCATTCAATGCTTTTCGATAATCACCATGACGGGTTTGTCGTTCATTTACAATTTTAAGATGCACATTATTGGCTTTGATAAGTTCAAAACAAGACGAAACTGAGTGCTCGGGCAAATATTTTTGTAAAACTTCAGACAATTTTATGGATACATTTTATTAATTATAAATGGAACATCTTGTTTTATGGCGTAGAACTCGAAACTTGCAAAAATTTACCGTTATAAAATTTATGTCCTGTTAAAGCAAAATCGAAAATATAGGCAGCCATTTCATTTGCAGAGAGTGGCGCTTCGTAACCCGGAAAAGCTTCATGCAGCATTTCTGTATTGACAGATCCTAAAGCTAAAACATTAAACGAAATTCCTTGGGTTTTATACTCTTCAGCTAATAATTCTGACAAAGTAATAACGGCGCCTTTACTTGACGAATACGCTGCTAAACCTGCAAACTTCATACTTCCTTGTATACCTCCCATCGAACTTATCGTTACTACGTGGCTTCCCTTTTGTAGGTACGGCAAACAAACTCGAGTTAAATTAGCAACTCCAAAAACATTTACTTTATAAATACTCTCAAAATCAACCTGCAACGTTTCAGCAAATGGCTTTACCAATAAAGCTCCAGCATTGTGAATAATTACGTCTATATTTTTCCAAGTTTGAGATAAAAATTGACTTACTTTTCTTAATTCTTCTTCAGCTGATAAATCAACCGACAGACAAGTTATTGCAGGGTTTGATTTTAATTTATCAGAAACAGTGCGAGAAATTGCTAAAACATTGTGGCCCGCATTTGCAAATTGCAGTGCCAACTCAAGGCCAATACCTCGCGAAGTTCCTGTGATGATTATGTTTTTTATCATTTATTTTTGTTTAAAATGTATCCATACAAAGTATCATTATTTTTGTTGTTTGATTGCTTTCTTGATAAATAAAATAGCTATCGGTTCATAATTTACTATATAAATAGCGCCATTTTTAAATACCACTCTGAACGTTTTTTTTCTCAAACAAAAGAATTTAATTTTCAGGTAAATACTGTTTTATTACACTACACAAAAAAATGTATTTTTATACGGTAATCTTTAAATTGAAATTTTAAATCTACTTGTTATTGTACTGATTTTTATCAAAGATACTATTATTTTTGATTTTTGTCACTATAATACTTTCGATAAAATTGTACCATCTGAAAAAATGCTAATCCAAAAAACACAATTGGAATTGCATGTGAAATAAAGACATAATTAAAATTAGCATTTAATTTTGAAAAATAATTTAATCCTAAAATTAAACCTAGCATTCCACCAAAAGTTCCCAAAAGTGTCCCCACAAGGTAGAAATAGTGATACGGTTTTTTAACAGAAATATAATTATTATTTACTAAATATAAATTCCAGCCAGTCCAAAATGGAATTTGAATAAAGTTTAAACCACTTAAAATTAATCCTGTAAAAAATGGCAAATACAATGTATATATTGACACAGCTTTGTTTTTATCAGATTTAGTAAAAAAAGAAAAAGCCAATACCAATAAAAAAAGAATTGTAAAAACATCGATTCGTTGCATCCATTTTTTTTGATTTGCTAAAAAATAAGCGAATTTTAACGTCAAAAAAACTACCAATCCTTCAATAATCACAACGCCAAATAGATAATCTACCGTGCTTTGAAATCCTTTTTTAGAATAAATTTCGTAGCCAATCAAATTCAAATATCCTAGCGGAATCGAGCCTAGAAAACTAATAAAAAAACCAACCACACTATTTTTTAGTTTTTGCAAAATGAAGTATTTAATTTTTTAAACTACTGCTGTTATTTTAATTCTATTTCTAAAAATTTGTAATTTTTGCAGATTGCTTCAGGTGCAAATTGTATTGCATCATTCCTGCTTTATGCGATAAATAAGGCACCCCGTTTTTATGATTAATTACACTAATTTGATACATATAAGTAATGTGCCTTGCTAGTTCTTTCCACGCAAAAAGCAAAGAATGTTTTGGATCGTATATATGCGTTGGTTCACTAGCTGCACCATTAATCTCTACTATCGCAAAGTTTTTTCCGATTTCTAAATCATCTAAATTGTCATACATGACGTCCAATCGTCCAAAATAAAACTCCGGAATTTGGAGACAAATTTTATTAAAAGTCTCATTTAATTTTAAAGTAATTAAATTGCTAGCATCTATAAATTTTGCCCCTCGTGCGTGGTTTCCAAACGGAACTAAATTTATCTTTTCGCCTTTTGGTACAATTGTATGTAACTTTGTGCCTAATTCGCGCTTTAGGGCTTTTAACTGAAATTCAAATCGCGGGTTTTTCTTTAATAAATTTTCGATTGAATCGCGACCGTTTCCTTCTATAATTAAAAATTCTTTGGCTACAATTCCTGTAATTTTTCCATTTTTTTGATTTGGATAACGAACATAAAATAGTCCAAACTCGTTTGTAAATGGTATTAAATCTTGAATTAAGTAGTCAAAATTAGCTTTTGCATGGTAGGCTTTCAATTCATCAAGATTGGCGATTTTTTTAACCGCCGATCCGCGTAAACCAATATCAGGTTTTGCTATAAACGGAAGTTTTATTTTAGATTTTTCGAACAGGTCAATTACTTTGTCTAAGGTAATTGCTTGAGGTATTAATTCGGTTTTAGGATAATATTGCTGCGGAATTATATCATAAATTTCTTTTTTTGACTCGTTCATAAATCCGCCATTTTTTATTGTTGGATTGCTTGCATTAAAAAAAAATAGCGATTTAGCCTTTAACGAATAATAAGCCCAAAGAAAATAAATAGGAATGTAAACCACCTGAAAAGGCCAATATTCCCAATGGGTTAGTTTATGTATAAATAGTTTCACCGCGTATTATTTAAATATTTATCTGACTAGTCAAAAACTCTTTTTTTGCTATTAAATCGATGTACTTTGTTGTAATTTTATTGTCTTCAACGATTGATTGGGTAATACTTAGGGTTTTTACTTCATTATTTCGATTGATTATTAGTCCATTCTCTGTATTTTCATTTTCAGTGTTTTGATGAAAGTGGATGAGCTTATTTTCATTTAGATTGGTATTGTTTTTTAAAAAAAAGTTAAACCAATGCACGCGTTGCTCAACTATTTCTGCAGAATACAAAGTCGCTGACGACCAAATATGTGGTTTTGTTTTATCTATAAGTACTTTTAATTTTTCTGTGCCATTCCATCTTAATTGGTATAAGTTTGAGTTTTCAAATAGCACTAATGTAAAGGGTTCGATGTGCTCTAAGTTAATTAAATCCCATTCGTTAATCACAATTTTTGAAGTAATTAAATCCAAAACAATTATACCGCGACTTTTTCGGTAACTCAATTTTTGCTCGTGCTTTACCTCGCCGCCATTCAATAGTACTATAATGGTACCTTTTTTGGAAATAGCAAACCACGTTCCACCAGCTTTTTCATCTTTTGGAAACAAAATTACTTGCTTGTTAACCAAATAATTTCGAGGCTCGAGTGCGCGGTGCCGAAGAATTTTTTCGTCGCGATTATGGGTAATAATGAATTTATTACTTACAGCAACAAAGGTTAAAGTGCACATTGTTTTCTGTATTCAATAGTGGAACGTGCTACACCAAAATTGGCATCAATATGAAGATTTTTGTCTTGAAGAACAGCAACCTTTATAAGGGCTTGGTGATGAATACAGTGCTCTAAATTATATAATAATTCACGATCATAATTACTGTGAATATTTAACTCTTCACCATCAATAATTTGTTGTAAAATTATATTTTTATTCGGTTTTTCAAGGTTATTAATAACATTTTTGATGGCGCTTTTGGCAAAAACCGGATCTGTTTGAATTTTATAGTCTCGCTCGCGGTTGTCATAATTCACAATGCCAATTTCATATTGGTTTTCTAAACATTGAAACATTTCAATGCTGTGCCGCGTGTGTTCGCCAATGGTTGAATTACTTAGTGCTTCACAAGGATTTGAATAATCTTTGATAGTTAACTGCGATAATAAGTTTGACAATTCGGTCAAAGTACTTTTAATTGAGGGTAGCAACATACATATTCCTTTATTTATCATTACGAAATTAATCAAATCTAGGTTTTATTACAAATTTATGCGAATTATATTTTAAAATGTATCATCGCACGAATTTTATTTTTTTGTTGAAAAAGCAGTAGCGAACAGCAAAATAAAGTTATTAGTGCTAACGTAAACAGTTCGCCACGATCGTTTTTAACAATAAGTCCTAGTACAAATATATGTGAAAAAACTGCACCAAGCATCGTTAAGAAACCTAAAGTTGCACCAATTAGCGTTGTGCGACGAATCAAAATTAAAATAGCAGCTAGTAATTCAATAAATCCAGATCCAATTCTACCATAAGGCTCGACACCTAATTTTGTAAAAATATAAATTGATTCATCGGCTACTGTAAACTTGAAATACAAAGTTTGACCTAAAATTATTACGACCGTTATTTTGATTATCCAAGTACATATGCGTTTTTTCATGCTCTTTTTATTTTACAAATTTTTTCCAGTTCAAATCGGCTTTCTTCTTGAAACTTAACTCATCTTTATTCCATATTTTTAAAGTATTATTAAAATATGCATTGTAAAATAAATATAACTTGCCCTCTACTATTTTAAAAGTTTCAGGGTCAATTGCTATTTTTTCGCCCTTTGAACCCATGGCATAAGCGCACCAACCACCATATTGTGGTTCAAAATATGTTGGGTTTTTCAAAAATAAATCTCTATTGATTTGACTTATAAAGTAATAAATAATACCCTCATTAGTTGCTTCAATTTCTTTATTTCCCTCTATTGCTTTGTTTTGTTTAAAATAAGCTACTGGATCATATTGAATAGCGACTTTACTATCTAAATTATACTCCTTTAATCGTACTGCAGCTACCTGTGCCAATACATTGCATCCGAACAACAAAAAAGTGAACGATAAAATTACAATTTTCATAATGTTACCCGTTGGGTGCAATTATTTTTTTAAATAAAAGTCGATAAATATTGGGACAAGACACTGAAATTCAGTATCTTGTAGTCGTCAAACACCCAATACATATGTCAAATATAGTAAAAAATTATGAAAAAGTTTTAGAGGTTTTAAATACTTTGGAACTACCTATTAATCAACAAGTTATAGCAGGAAGAAAGCCAAAAATGTCTGATATTGAAGTAGTTGCATTGAGTTTAACGGCCGAATACATGTCAATTGATAGCGAAAATTCATTGTTTAAAAAGTTACAAAGTGAACCTGTTGCAAACTTAATAGAGAGAAGCCAATACAACAAAAGAAGGCGAAAATTATTTGAATTTGCAGAATCGG
>JAYVGC010000103.1:0-7796 GCA_043772535.1 Flavobacterium sp.
TGTTGGCAAAGGAGCCATGACACTACCAGCACAAACAGCAGGAACCGCATTAAACGTTGGCGTTGTTGGTGTACTGTTAATAGTCACGGTCATGGTTACTGAAGTAGCACATGGAAAGGCAGTACCAGGTGTAAATGTATACTTTGTGGTTGTTGTGCTATTTGGCGCGGGTGACCAAGTGCCAGTGATTACCTCTGTATTGGTGGATGACGTTGGCAAAGTAAACGCATCACCTGTGCACAAAGGACCAATTTGAGTAAAAGTGGGAGTTATTAAAGGCGTAAAATTTAATGTAAACGATTGTACTACAAAACAACCATTAATATTTGATTCATCATCTAGGCGTGCCCAGACCGGTTGACCTTCAGTACCAGAAAATGCGCCAGCTTGTAGAGTAGAGAGCGCACCTATAGATCCCTCTGCATTTGCCGATGAGGTAAAAAATCGAATTGGATGATTTATACTTGTTAATGTACCTAGAATAGTGGATTTTTTAGAATTTAAGTTAAATGTACTTCCGGCGCAAGCAGTCAAATTTCCTGCAGGATTTGCGGAAATTGGGGGTAAAAAATCGACAACTATAGCATCTGTTAGTTGGCAACCATTTGGTAAGGTCATTAAAACGGTGTACGTACCGGGTTGCGTAACAACATAGACATGTTGTGTAGCGCCAGCGATAGGTGTTGTGCTATTGTTTAATGTCCAAGTATAAGTGGCATTTGCAATAGAATTAGGTCCAGCTTGAATGGTAGTTGGGGCATTACAAACAGCTTGATTAGAAGCGTTACTAAGATCGCCTAAACCACTATAAGCTCCTGTTCCACTAACAAACTCTCCCGTTGTGAAGTTGCCTAAAAAAACGGCAGAATCAAAATTAAAATCATTTCTATCTGCTATTACAAATTTTATGTGATAGGTCTGACCAGCAACAACAATTTTATTTGCAGACATTTTAACGGTGCGACCTTGAAAATTGATCGGTGCATTATTCTGGTTTGGCGCACCATAAAAAGCACCAAAATAATTAACATTTTCAGATTCACATATAGTATTATTGGCTTTATCTCTAATTTTCGTTACTGAAATTGGAACACCTATTACTGGAACCAACGCTAAATTTTCAACAGCAGAGCCCGTTGTAACATTATTCAGAAAAAAAGCAAAAGCATCTGAAAATTCACATTGATATGCTCCATATTCTTCAGATGCAAATACAAAATCGAAATTCATAATATTAGTAAGCGGAATAAAATCAAATTCTAAAATAGTTGCATTAAGATATGTATTAACAATTAAACCTTGTGCAATCATGTAATTAAACAATTGTGTATCGCCTGTCCAAGTATTTGATCCAAAACTTTGTGTAGAAGTATTTGGACCAGGCGCGTTGGCCACGTCACCCGTTGATAAAATCATACCCGAGGTCATCGGAAAATTGGGGTTGGTATTTGTAAAAGTTCCAATACCATTTTTGGAACTGGCGTTAGAACCTGCTTTCCAAGTGACGTTTGAAATGGTACCGCCGCATGATGGTATGCCGTTATTACTTAACAATACATTTTGTACCATTTGAGGCACTGGCATCGATGTGCTAGTTGATATATATTGCGAGCATAACCTATTACTGAACAATAGTATAAACAAAAGTGCTATGATTTTTTTCATAGGTAAAATAATAAAAATTAAAAAAAACAGAATTAATGTTAATTAAATGTTTTAAAAATTCAAATATAATAAATACCATAAATAACTTTGTTAAATTTGCTAAAAAAAGTCAGACACAAATGAAATTAAATATAAAAAGTACGCAAAATCCTACAATATTAAAGTTTGAATTTCCGGATTTTATTACTAAAAACCAAAATTTTGAATTTAAGAATATCGATGAGGCAAAAAACGCCCCTTTAGCACAACAATTATTTTACCTTCCTTTTGTAAAAACAGTTTATATTTCAGGCAATTTTATTGCTATTGAACGATACAATATAGTAGAGTGGGTCGATGTTCAAGATGCCGTGGCCGAACAAATAGAGAATTTTGTGGCTACTGGTGGAAAAATCATAATAAATGATGAAATAAAATCGACAAAACAACCGATAACCGTTTATGGCGAGACCACACCAAATCCTGCTACATTAAAATTTGTAGTGAATAAAATGTTATTGAAAGCAGCGATTGAGTTTAAAAATATTGACGAAACACAAGCCTCGCCTTTAGCTAAAGAACTTTTTAAATTTCCGTTTGTAAAAGAAATTTTTATTGACGAAAACTATATATCGGTAACTAAATACGAAGTGGCAAGTTGGGATGAGATTACACTTGAACTTCGCACCTACATCAAACAATTTATCGAAAATGGCGGCACTGTAATTGATGAAAAGTACCTCTTGGCAAATCCGAAAATAGAGAAACAGCAACTGCAAAATTTCGATGCACTTGATACTACATCGCAACAAATTATTAATATTTTAGAAGAATATGTAAAACCCGCAGTCGCAGCCGATGGCGGTAATATCCTTTTTGATTCGTACGATGAAAACGAAAAACGAGTAAAAGTAGTACTGCAAGGTTCTTGTAACGGTTGCCCATCATCAACATTTACACTTAAAAATGGTATCGAAAACATGTTGCGAGACATGCTTAAAGATGATAAAATAATTGTAGAAGCAGTAAATGCATAATTAAAAAATGGCAATTAAGTTTTTTTACATCAGCTCGATAAAAAATTATTCAACCGAAATATTTAACGCTATCGTGTCGTATGCTCCAAAATTAATAGCCGCTTTGGTACTATTAATTATAGGTATTTACGCTATAAAATTCGTTAATAAACTGGTAAAAAAAGTAATGCATAATCGCGAACTCGACCCAACTTTATCAAAGTTTTTGATAGATGTTCTGAATTGGGTACTGCGAATTTTGCTTTTTGTGAGCGTAATTTCTAAGCTCGGCATCGAAACCTCTTCTTTTGTAGCCATTTTAGGAGCAGCTGGCCTAGCAATAGGATTATCCTTACAAGGGTCGCTGTCCAATTTTGCGGGAGGCATGCTAATTATACTATTTAAACCTTTTCGAGTTGGCGATTTAATTGATTTTCAAAATATTACGGGGCAGGTATCTGAAATCCAAATTTTTGTAACCAAAATAATTTCAGCCAATAATCAAACTATTTTTGTACCCAATGGCATTCTGTCAAACGGAATCATAACCAACTATTCTGTTGATGGTAATCGTCGCGTCGATTTAGTTTTTAGATTATCGTACACTACCAATATTCAATTTGCAATTAGCACTATCCAAACAGTTTTATTAAACAATTTATTAGTTCTTAAAAGTCCGATGCCGCAAGTATTAGTAAAAGAACTAACAGAATCGTCAATCCATATAGCAATTCGCCCATGGGTTAAAAATGACGATTATATTCAAGTGAGCTCCGATATTTTGCAACAGGTTAAGCAACGATTTGACGATTTGGGCATCGAAATTAAACCGTAATTTTATATTTTTAGGAGCGAAAATGTGGTTTTTTATCAACCAATATTCGTTCCAGCTGTATGCTAAATCTTTTTTTTCGTTTTGTTCTTCCTTGCGTCAGATTTTATAGAATAAAAAAAGGATACCGCTTCCATCTGGGCTGTCTAGTTAAACTTGGGTTTTTATTTTTTTATTTTGGGTAATCATAAAATCTTTTAGATAATAGGGTTCAAAATACGCTACATCTTCAAATAAATTTGCCTTAAATTTCACGTACGAAATACTGCTCATTTCTTGAGCAGATGGATATACAAATTGATCTAAAAACACAAAATTCGATTTTGTTAAAACTGTTTTCGACTTTTCGCAACAATCACCCAAAAAATAAATAATTTCAGTATAATTTTCAAAACTATTTTCAGTCAAAACCTCCGCTTCAATTGGACGTACTTTAGTTAAATTTGAGTCAAATATAGCGCTGTAAACTTCCATTCGTCTGGCATCAAGCATAGGAACGATATAACCGCTATGCACCTTTACTTTACTTGCTAAACTAGTGAGCGTATCAACCGAAATTAAAGGAATTTCAAGGGCATAGCAAAGACCTTTTGCAGCAGAAACGCCAATGCGCAAACCGGTGTAAGAACCCGGACCACTACTGACTGCAACAGCATGCAAATCTGATAAACTTATTTTTGCTTCGGCACATACTTCCTCAATAAAAACATGTAGCCGCTCCGCGTGCGAATAACCATCAGCTGCAATTTCTTTACAAATTAAAGTTTGTCCATTTTTTGCAACGCTTACCGAACAGTTTTTGGTCGCTGTTTCGAGATTTAAAATATAAGTCAAAATTTATAAAATATTAAGATAAAAAAAAATAGTAAAAGTCGCCTGCTGCATTAATTTGCCGTAAAAACAAAGTTATTAACTATTTCAGTTTACATAAACTTTAAAATTTCTTTTTTGTAATTATCGTATTCTCCTTGCATAATTAAACCATTATCTAGCAGTTTTTTATAATTTTGGAGTTTATCAAATAATTCTTCCTGAGATAAATTAGCTAATAAATTATCTGTCATTGCATCAATTTCGTTTGATTTTTGTGTTACTAAAGATTCAAATTTACTAGGCACAACAGGCATTATATCAGCATAATCAACAACTTCTTCCGTTTCAACTTCCTCAACACTTTCGATAGTTTCGATATTTTCAGTTTCAGCAGCAGAATCGTTTATAAGTTGTGGCAATCCATTTTTTAAAATATCTAGTTGCTCTTTGGCAAATGTATAAAGTTTTCGCGCTTGGTTTTTAGGTAAATAATTTATCGATAAGGATAAATCACTTTTAGTAGAAAATGAAAATTCAGCACCTAAAATGTTCTCTTTTACAAAACTTGCAGTCAAATCGTCCCAATCATAATCAATAAACTCCATCGATAAACCTAGATTTTTTGGCTTACAAATTATAATTCGCTTGTTAGTAACAACAATACTTTCTGGAAAAAGGGTAATTGCTGGTTTTTTTTGAACAGCAATATAGCCAATTTCTTCATTCTTCATCAGTAAATTATTCAGCTTAGCAGTAATTTTTTCAATAGCAATCGGATCCTGATCTTCGTTTAATATTTTTTTTAAATTATCTATCATTTTTTGTAGTTGTCGTTAGTTCTTAAAATAGCTGTACAAAAGTAGTGCCTAAATTTATATTTCAGAAATTTCACTTTGCTTTTTTTTAGGCAAACTTTTGAAAACCAAATTATAAGAATCGGTAATTAAGTCAAAAACCATTTTGTTTGAAACATCAGCATGTATTGAAACGGTATTCCAATGCACTTTACTCATGTGAAAACCAGGATTAATACCGTCAAAATCGGCACGTAGTTGCGCAGCCATCGCAGGATCACATTTTAAATTAATAGATGGATGTTTATTTTCCCAATTTAACAATGAAGTCAAAGCAAATATTTTGCCGCCAACTTTAAAAACTAAGGTAGCATCATCAAAAGGAAAGTGTTCAGTAACACCTTTTTTTGCTTGGCAAAATTCATATAATTGTTGAATATTCATAATTTTAACTGTTCAGATTGTCAAAAATAATTTAAAGTAGATAAAAGTAATAAATAATTTATGATTTGTTGGGCACTTTTTTAATTTGAAAAGTGTACTTTTAATTTTTGATAAATTTAAATTTTAATAAATGCAGAATCAAGTTACTACTAGTCAATTATTTAATATTTTTAAGAATACCGAAGCATTAAACATTCCGTTAATCGAACAATCTGAATATTTAGTAGACGGCGACTTTAAATCTTGGAACGGTGCTTTTACAGAAATAAAATCGGCTATTTGCAAACCAACAGCACAAGGTAAATTAGAGCAAATAATAATTGGAAAAACTCCAAAAACCGGATTACCTGAAGCCTTTGAATGTTTGGAAAGCTCTGAAAAAGCGTACAAAAATGGCTTTGGAGAATGGCCAATGTTATCAGTAGAAGACCGCATTCAGCATGTTGAAAAATTTGTGGGTGAAATGCTAAAATTGCGCCCTGAAGTAGTAAATTTGCTACAATGGGAAATCGGAAAATCGCTTAAAGATTCTGAAAAGGAATTTGACAGAACCATTAAATATATTTATGATACAATTGAATCGTTAAAAAAACTAGATCGAAAATCGGCTACTTTTACAAGCGAAGAAGGCGTTATTGGTCAGATTCGTCGTTCGCCATTAGGTATTACTTTGTGTATTGGCCCTTATAATTATCCTTTAAACGAAACGTATACCTTGCTTATTCCGGCCTTGATTATGGGTAATGTAATTCTGTTTAAACCACCAAAAAATGGTTGCTTATTGCATTATTGCTTGTCGAAAGCCATTCAAAATAGTTTTCCGAAAGGAGTTGTAAACTATTTATATGGTAAAGGAAGTGAAATCATTCAACCCTTAATGAATACTGGTAAAATCAATGTTTTAACACTAATTGGTTCGAGCAAAGTAGCGTCAGACATTAAAAAAGCACATCCGAAAGTGAATCGATTAAGAGCTATTTTGGGATTAGATGCTAAAAACCCAGCAATTATTTTAGAAAACGCGAACCTAGATAATGCAGTTGATGAATGTATATTGGGAAGTTTGTCATTTAATGGACAACGGTGTACGGCATTAAAGATTATTTTTGTACATGAAAAAATCAAGGATGAATTTTTGAAAAAATTCTGTCAAAAAGTAGATGCAATGCAAATCGGTTTGCCTTGGGATGATGGCGTTCAAATTACACCTTTGCCCGAAGAAGATAAGCTTAAATATCTTAATGAATGTATTGCAGATGCGGACAAAAATGGAGGCTATATTGTAAATGCAAATGGAGCAATTCAAAACGGAAGCATGTTTTTTCCAGCTGTAATTTATCCGGTAAAAGAGGGCATGAAATTGTATCGAGAAGAGCAATTTGGGCCTATCGTTCCGATTGTTTCATTTAAAAATCTAGAAGAACCAATAGATTATATGATTACTTCAAATTTTGGTCAGCAAGTAAGTATTTTCGGAACCGATACCAAAGAAATTGCCTATTTAATTGACGGCATGGTGAATCAAGTGTCTAGAGTTAATATTAATGTACAATGCCAACGTGGTCCTGATACTTTTCCGTTCACAGGGCGCAAAGATTCTGCCGAAGGAACACTTTCAGTATACGATGCACTGCGTTCGTTTTCGATAAGAACCGTGGTGGCTACTAAAGAAAATAAAGAAAATAAGGAGATTTTTAATAGTATAATCAGTAACAATTTATCTAATTTTTTATCCACAAAATTTGTTTTTTAATACACAATAGTACCAATTGTAATGTACTATTTTGTTTAAAATAAGTAAGAAATTAGTGTAACGACCGTTTGGCAATTACATGACCTTGTAATTGCCATTAAATGGTCATAGTACCCAATTCATATCTGAGATTTAATAGCTTCCGTTTGTTAAAAATGCGACGGGTCGGCTTGTTTTGTGCGTTTTTTATTGTGGTATATAGTATATGCTCAACAAACTAATAAACTACTCGTGCCAATTTGCGCCAAAAAACCCATATAAATCCGATGTTTTGATGTTCAAAAAAATAAAAAATGTTTTACACATTTTTTCCTTCCACCCTAAATTCTAAGATACATTTTAGAATAACGCTACAATAAAATAAATTTATATATTTCATTATTTTACCTATATTTGGACTAGAAACGAATAATATTACAAAAATATTGAAATGATAGTTAAATTAAAAGAAATTGCAAATATTCAGTTTGGTTATTACGGACAACCTAGTAAATACGGTA
>JAYVGC010000104.1:0-7783 GCA_043772535.1 Flavobacterium sp.
AACAATTGTTCATAAAAAACAAACATTTTAAAAAATCAATCTGAAAACCTAAAAAAATTGTTAACAACACACTAACTTTTAAAGTTTAATGCGTTTGCCGTGCTATTGTTACTATAAATATAAATTTTTGCTAGATTTTAGTTTACTTGGTTTCCTATTTTGATATGTGGTCATAATGTAAAAACCTCTTAAAAACTAGCGTTAACTTATTATAAACTTTTCTTTCAATTGGTCAAATACAATTGATTTATCATTAAAAATTGCTTCAAAAACACCTTGCTCAATTAAGTTACAGGGAGTATCTTGAACAATAAAATTTTCTGTCATTACAATTAGTTCGTCAGCTAATTGTATGGATAAGTCAATGTCGTGCGATGAAAATAATATACATTTATTAGTTTTGTTTGTTAATTTTTTGAGTAATTTTAATTGTGAAACTTTGTTTACTAAATCTAAATGTGTGGTGGGTTCATCTAAAATTATTATCGGCGTGTCTTGAGCTAATGCACGTGCTATTAATACTTTTTGAAGTTGACCATCGCTAATTTCAAAATGCTTTTTATGTTGTAAATGTTCAATTTGAGTAAGTACAATGGCATGATTTATTTTTTCTAAATCGTGTTCGGATAATTTACCTAACCAATTCGTAAATGGTTGACGTCCTAAAGCTACCAATTCAAAAACAGTCAAGTTACTTGGGGGCAGTTTTTCTGTTAATACTAGACTTAAATTTTGAGCGAGTTCGCGTACATGGTATTTTTGAATTTCTATATTATTAAAAAAAACAGTTCCTGATAGCGGTTTTTGTAAGCCAGCCAATGTTCGTAACAAGGTTGATTTACCGATGCCGTTTGCACCGATTAGTGCTATTAATTTTCCGGTTTGTAAATGTAAGTTTATACTTTGAGCTACACGGGTTAATCCTTTTTTTGAGGAGTATCCAACAGATAAATTGGTGGTATGTACTATATTTTTATTCATAAGAAATGACGTTTTATCCCAATTTTTTTTTATTTAAAATTAACCAAATTACCATTGGTGCACCAAAAATAGAGGTGATTGCATTGATGGGTAATGTAAAATTAAATCCAGGCATTTGAGAAATAGTATCGCACACTAACATTAAAATTGCTCCTAATAAAAGGGCTCCTAAAAACAACGTTTTATGATTACTAGTTTGAAAAATTAATTTGGCTATATGAGGTACTGCTAATCCTACAAAGGCAATTGGCCCCACAAACGCAGTGGTACTTCCCACCAAAATACTGGCGGATAGAATAATGATTTGTCTTGATTTTTTTATATTTGTGCCAGCACTTTTAGCATAATTTTCTCCCAAAAGCAATCCATCCAACGACTTTAAAGAGAGCACTGCTAAAAGTAATCCGATGCAAACACAAATAAATAATAATATACTGTTTTTAGTAGATAAATTTCCTAAACTGCCCAAACTCCAAAACATAAACTTTTGCAACTCTTGAGCAGTGCTGAAATACGTTAAAACTGATATTATTGCTCCAGAAAAACTACTAAAAAGTAAACCTACAATCAAAATTGTTGACGAATCGTGCAATTTTTTTGAAGTAATTAGAACGAGTAGCAATATCAACAAACTACCTGCACACGACGCTAAAATAATTCCAATCGATGAAAGAAAAATTTGTGATAAAAATGAAGGTAGCATGCCAGCTCCTAAAATTGCAAATGCCACGCCGAGGCTCGATCCCGAACTTAAGCCCAGCACATCAGGACCTGCAAGAGGATTACGAAATAAAGTTTGCATTAATAAGCCCGCTATCGACAAGGCTATTCCGACTAAAATAGCCGTAATTGCTTTCGGAATTCTAAAATGTATAATAATATAGTCCCAAGTTTCTTTCTCTGAATGCAAGCCAAAAGCACCTTTAACAATCGCTTTTATAGGAATTGAAACTTGACCCAGTGCAATGTTAAGCACTATTGTTAGTAGCAATAGCGCTGTTAACAATAAAAATAGAGAGGGTTTTTGTGATTTATACATTTTGTTGGATTACTACTATTGTGAAATGCTACGTATTACATAATATTCTAAAATTATATTAGAGTACAAGTAAGGTTTAAAAATAATATCATATTGGTAAACACAACTCAAAATCTAATTTAATTTCTCAAAAAAGAAAGGTTCGTAACCTATCAATAGCTCGGGATGTAAAATTTTTACTAGGTCTTTGAGCACAATGTCGGGTCGGTTTGGAGCCAATTCGTAATACAAAACGCCTCCTGTTTTTCCTTTTTTTGAGGCAAACGAATATACTTTTTTATTTTTAAATGCACTAAATTGTGTATAGTGAGGGTTGGATTGCTGCATTTGCTTTAAGTTTGAAAATTGTCCAGAAGTAATCCAAAAATCGGCATTTTGCGCTTTTTCTAAAACGGTTTCAAATGATAACGATAAACTACCCGTACCTTTTGTGCTTTTCCATAAATAATTGGCGTGTGATTGATTGATCAAGATACTTCCCCAACTGTTTCCTCGCGGTAAATACCATTTATCTTCAAACATATCTCCTGACAAAATCGTGGGATTTGTCGCAGCTTTACTTGCAATTATAACCGTTTTTTGATACTCATTTTCTATGTTTTTAAACAATTTATTTGCTTGTTGTTGTTTATTAAATAAAGCTCCAAAAAACTTAATCCATTCTGCTTTTCCTAAAGGTGTTTGTTCGTTCCAATCGCCATTTAAAACAACTTTTATCCCATTTTTTTCTAAATTATCTAGTGCAGGATTATTGTTATCGACCCCATATCCAACAATTAATTGCGGTTGTAATTCAATTATTTTTTCGATATTTAACGAATTATTATTTCCTACATCAGCTATTTTTTTTTGGTCAATTAACGTTCGTATTTTTTCAGATGAAATATAATTTAAATTAGGAAAACCAACCAACTTGCTTTCTTCATGTAGCATTTCAATCGATGGGATATGAGTTGTTGAAGTAACAATCATAGATATTACCGGCACGCTAAGCGTAACGTAATTCTGTAACGAATCGGGTACAAGTCCGTTCTTAGATTTTAAAATATAAGTATAATTTTTTGTAGAATTTGGCCAAGGATGTAACACTTTTAGTACTGAATAACCATTGTAATTTTCTAAACTAAATCCTTTTGCGTGTGCAATCTCATTTTTTGTATGTGATAATTTCTTTGCAACAATATCCTCTTTTTTACATTGAATTAAAAGAGTCATTGCTAAAAATAATGAAATTACTACTATTATTTTTTTCATTGATCCTATATTTTTTACAAAAGTAACGAAATTTAAAGTACTTTTGCATTTATTAAAGGTTGTGATTTCAAATTTTAGATTTCACATTAAAAGGGAATCAAGTACGTTAGAATAGAGTAATGTAGTATTTAAGTCGTAAAGACCGCATACATACATTTTAATTTTATACAATAAGCTTGAGCTGTTCCCGCAACTGTATGCTAAAAAGAATGTTGTTAACTACAAACCACTGCTCGATTAAACGAGTGGGAAGGCAAACAAACATTACGCAAGCCAGGAGACCTGCCTTTATTATAACTAATATCAAATCCTCGGGAAAAAGGATTTAGAAATTATGACTATTAAAAATTGGTGTTCCTTACTACTATTACTTTTGAACTACGTTGTTGTGGCTCAAGTGGATACTATTACCCGTTTACAAACGGTTTATGTAGCCGATAACACACTAAAAAAATTTTCTAATTCGCAACGTGTTTTTGTCTTAAACGATTCTATTATTGCTAAAAATCAACTTTCTTTAACATCTCTATTAAATTTTAACTCACCTATATATTTCAAAGAAAATGGACTTGGTATGGTTTCATCACCGTCTTTTAGAGGCACAACAGCGCAGCAAACAGCAGTAATATGGAACGGAATTAATATCAATTCACAATTAAATGGTCAAACAGATTTTAATGTAATTTCTACATCCAATTATAATACGATTGCTGTTCGCAGTGGCGGCGGTAGTGTTATTTATGGCAGTAGCGCCATCGGTGGCAGTGTTCATTTAAATAATGAATTAGAATTTAAAAATCAGTTTAAAAATGAAATTCAAATTAATTTTGGTAGTTTTAAAACACGTATATTTAATTATAAATTACTACTATCAACTGCTAAATTAACTACTGATTTTAGTTTGTCACGTGTCAGCTCGACAAACGATTATCCGTATTTAGATACCGATTTAAATAATCAAAATGGAGCATTTTATAACACAAGTTTTAATTTAAATTTTGGGTACAAAATAAATAATTGTAATCAGTTAAAAATCTATAATCAAATTTTTGAAAGCAATCGAAATTTATCTGGAACATTGGCCACTGATTCTAAAAGTAATTATAAAGACTTTAACACCAGAACGTTGCTTGAGTGGATAGCGTTGTATAATAAATTCACTTCTGTTTTAAAATTTGCCTATTTATCGGAACAATATCGGTATTATGAAGATAAAGATTATTTTGTTTTTTCAGACGGAAAAGCCGAAAATTTTATTTCTCGCTATGATTTAAGCTATAAAGTAAATTCTAAAATCACCTTTAATTCTATACTTGATTACACAAAAACAATCGGATTGGGAACTAACATATCTCAAAATCAACGAAATGTGTTTTCTAGTTTATTACTTATGAAACACCAAATTGTCCCCCAAATTTTATACGAAATTGGAGTGAGAAAAGAAATTACGTCAACATACAATAGTCCTGTTTTGTACTCGTTAGGCATTAAATTTAAACCCTTTTCTTGGTATTCATTTCGTGTAAACGGCTCTAAAAATTTCAGAATCCCAACATTTAACGATTTATATTGGCAAGGGCTAGGAAACAGCAGTTTGCAACCAGAAATAGCAAATCAGGTAGAACTTGGTCACGATTTTTTATATAAAGGCTGTTCGTTATCAATAACAGCTTTTGTCATTAACATTGACGATATGATTCAATGGTCGCCAAATTCTAGCGGAGTTTGGTCGCCCAAAAACGTAAAAAATGTGCTATCAAAAGGCATAGAAACCAGTTTAGGATATGAAAAAAAATACAAAAAACATACTTTATTTTTAAACTCAAATTACAGTTTTACAGCATCAGAAGATCAGGTTTTAAAAAAACAATTAATATATGTGCCGTTTCATAAAGTTACTTTTGCAGCTTCCTATTCCTATAAAAATGTAGGATTATTTTACCAGTTTTTATTTAATGGAAAAGTATTTACATCATCAGATAACGAATATAATTTAAAAAATTACAAACTTTCAAATGTTGGAGTCGACTTTAAATTTGGTACAATCCAAAGCATAAAAATAACATTTCAAATAAACAATATTTTAAACCAAAACTATCAAAACGTTGCCGTAAGACCGATGCCTGGTAGAAATTTTAACCTAATTACTAATTTTAAATTTTAATACAATGAACATTTTCAAAAAAAGTCTTTTAATTTTATCAATTGCAACATTTGCTATATCTTGTAGCGATGACACTAACACAGTCAATCCGACACCGCTTGGAGCGTACGAAAACGGTGTTTTAATTTTAAATCAAGGTGGTTTTCAAAAAAACAATGCCGGACTATCGTATTTGTCAAACGATTTAAATACATTTCAAAACAATATTTTTGCACTAGTAAATCCAACTATTACGCTAGGCGATACGGGACAAGATGTTGGTTTTAATGACAATTTAGTATACGTAGTGTTAAACGGATCTAACAAAATTCAAATTGCAAATAGATTTACTTTGCAAAACATCGCTACAATAGCTACGGGCTTAACAAACCCACGTTACATCACTTTTTATAACGGCAAAGGCTATGTAACTTGCTGGGGAAATGCAGCTAATACTACCGACGATTATGTTGCGGTACTGAATTTAACTACCAACGTCGTGTCATCAACAATACCCGTTGCCGAAGGCCCAGAGCGTATTTTACAAAACAATGGTAAACTATATGTAGCGCACAAAGGTGGTTACGGGTATGGCAATACAATTTCTGTAATCAATACAACAACAAATGCCGTTTCAGCAACTATTACGGTTGGTGATGTACCTGAAAGCATGCGCGTTGTAGGTCAAACTTTATATGTACTTTGTTCAGGTCGACCTAGTTTTGCTATCCCACAAACTGCAGGACAATTAAATAAAGTCGATTTGTTAGGCAACGCAGTAGCTTCATCTATTACTTTTGCTGCAACAACAGTACATCCGTCTAATTTAGATGTATTTAACGACGAATTATACTACACTGTTGCCGAAAACATATTTAAAACACCCATAGCTAGCACCACTTTGCCTACTACGCCCTTATTTTCAACAACGCCACAAGGTGTGTATGGCATATATAGCTTTGAAGTCGAAAACAATAAAATTTATGTTGGTGATGCAGGAAACTACAGCGACAACGGAAAAGTGTACGTATATTCTTTAAGCGGTACTTTGCAAAACACTAGAACGGTTGGCATTATTCCAGCCGGATTTTATTTTAATTAATTTCAATTTAATTAGGGCGCTCCCTGTTACATTTTTTTTATAATTGCTACGTTCCTCGCAATTATAAAAAAAATAGTAACAGGTCGGGCTTCCATTCCCGCTTTTTTTAAATCGGCAAAAAAAATGCCAATTTAAAAAAGAGCTTCATTACATCCCTAGCGCAAAAAAAAAGTAGTGTAAATAAACAAAACTGCAGCATTACATAAACAAGCAACAAACGCTTTACGCAATTTTTAAAAACAATTAATGTGCTAAAAAGGCAGCATTATAATAATCCCAAACGCTCTAGCAGTGCCCAAATGTATTTGATTCCTTTTTTAGTACACCATATTAAGGTGTAAAATGATTTACTACAACCGCACATTTTGCCACCCAAAAAAAGCATCACATAAATAAATATTGGTTTATATCTTTAAAAATAAAAACGATAACTCATAATTCGTTTTTAGTAGACCAGCTATTATTTTTAAAACAACCAATGAATGCCGTAGTTAGTTATAAAAACAAAACCATTCGTGCTAAATAATTTTTTTTGCGACGCTATTTTATAGCACCGACACATTTTTTCTTCCTTTTGTGTTACAAATCTCAAGTTGCTTCGTCTATACTATATAGTCAATTATAAAATGAATCAAAACGAGTTTTTAAATGCAGTTGTACCTTTTAAAGATAAGCTCTTTCGAATGGCAAAACGGCTACTCGTCAGTACTGAAGAAGCAGAAGACGCCACGCAAGAAGTACTGGTCAAGTTATGGACAAAAAAAGAAAATTTGCCAAACTATAACAGTATCGAAGCAGTAGCACTAACAATGACTAAAAATTATTGTTTAGACCAATTAAAATCAAAACGTGCTAATAATAGTACCATTGTTACGAGTAATTTTACCGATAACCAACCTAGTTTACAACAAAAATTAGAAGATCAAGACAGTTTAGCATGGGTCGAAAAAATAATAAATCAATTGCCCCATCAACAAAAGCTAGTAGTTCAAATGCGCGATATTGAGCAATTTGAGTTTAGCGAAATAGCAAATGTTTTAGAAATAAACGAAAGTGCTGTTCGTGTTACTTTATCGAGAGCTCGAAAAACAATACGGGAAAGTTTTACAAAAACACATAATTATGGAATTAACTAAAATAGAAGATTTAATACAAAAATATCACGAAGCAGCAACAAGTATTGCAGAAGAAAAGACATTGCAATTGTACTTTTCGTCATCAAATGTAGCACAACACTTGCAACACTACCAAGTTATTTTTGGTT
>JAYVGC010000105.1:0-7614 GCA_043772535.1 Flavobacterium sp.
CCGAAAAAGGGATTGAGAAAGAGTTTAAAGCAAATTTTTCGTTAAAACGATAAGTATATAAATTAGAAAGCCTTTTGTAATGAAAGGCTTTTTTTAGCAATATAAAAAAAGATAGCCTCAAAATTAATAAATAATAGACCCAAAATTTATTTGATGAGCCCGGATGGAAGGGAAAAACAACCGCACTTTTTTTGCGATTTTTTGGACGGACAGCGGGAAGAATTTTAATAAATAAAAACAAATGTTTTGCTACAAAAAAGAAAAGATAGAAAATTGATAATTAGAATGGTTTTATTACATTTGTGGTAATATTAAAAATACTAGTATGGAATCGGTTTTAGAAAACGTTTTGCCAATTGGTAAGCCAAAGTGGTTGAAAGTAAAATTACCAATTGGGCAAAAATATACCGAGTTGCGAGGTTTGGTAGATAAATATAAATTAAATACAATATGTGCGTCGGGGAGTTGCCCTAATATGGGCGAATGCTGGGGTGAAGGTACTGCAACGTTTATGATTTTAGGTAATATTTGTACTAGGTCATGTGGTTTTTGTGGTGTACAAACTGGCAGACCCGAAACGGTAGATTGGGACGAGCCTGAGAAGGTGGCGCGCTCTATTAAAATAATGAAAATTAAGCATGCTGTGGTTACAAGTGTTGACCGCGATGATTTAAAAGATATGGGATCAATTATTTGGCTCGAAACGGTACAAGCAATTAGAAGGATGAATCCGGAGACTACTTTAGAAACTTTGATTCCTGATTTTCAGGGTGATGAACGGAATTTAGATCGAATTGTGGAGGCCAATCCGGAGGTGGTTTCTCATAATATGGAAACAGTACGAAGGTTGACTCGCGAGGTGCGTATTCAGGCAAAATATGACAAAAGTTTAGAGGTACTACGGTATTTAAAAGACAATGGAATTCGTAGAACTAAATCAGGAATTATGCTAGGTTTAGGAGAATTAGAGGAAGAAGTTGTTGAAACAATGCAAGATTTGCGCAATGCAAATGTCGATATTATTACAATTGGGCAGTACTTACAACCCAGTAAAAAGCACCTACCGGTGAAAGAATATATTACTCCTGAACAATTTGAGAAATATGAAAAAATAGGTTTACAGATGGGTTTTCGCCACGTTGAAAGCGGTGCTTTGGTTAGATCTAGTTACAAAGCTGCAAAACACATTTTGTAATTAAAATTTTGTTATTTGGATGGGGTATAAAAAATGAAAAAAACAAGAATTGCAATAAATGGTTTTGGCAGAATTGGACGAAATTTATTTCGACTGCTTATGAATCATTCTGAAATTGAAGTCGTTGCTATAAATGATATTGCCGACAATAGGACGATGGCGCACTTAATTAAATACGATAGTATTCATGGTGTATTGCCGGTAAAATGCACTTATAACGTCAACTCGATTAGCATAGATGGCAAATCGTATCTGTTTTTTCACGAAAAAAGTATTTCTAATTTAGATTGGAAGTTTTTAGATATTGATGTTGTAATAGAGGCAACAGGTAAGTTTAAAACTTTTGACGAAATAAATGAGCATATTTTAAGAGGTTCAAAAAAAGTAATTTTGAGCGCACCAGCGGAGGTTGATGAAATTAAAACGGTAGTTTTGGGGGTTAATGATTTTATTTTGAATGGAACAGAAACCATAATTTCTAATGCAAGTTGCACCACTAACAATGCGGCACCAATGATGAAAGTCATTGATGAACTTTGCGGCATTGAGCAAGCTTATATTACCACAATTCATTCGTATACAACCGATCAAAGTTTGCATGATCAACCTCACAAAGATTTACGGCGTGCTAGAGGGGCAAGCCAATCGATTGTTCCAACTACCACTGGAGCAGCAAAAGCATTGACCAAAATATTTCCTAAATTAGAAGGTAAAATTGGTGGTTGTGGTATTCGTGTTCCTGTACCTGATGGCTCGTTAACCGATATTACATTTAATGTTAAACGACAAGTTACCATTGACGAAATAAATAGCGCTTTTTTACAGGCATCGCAAACAAGTTTAAAGGGAATTTTAGATTATACCGAAGATCCCATAGTTTCGGTAGATATTATTGGAAATCAAAATTCATGTTTGTTTGATGCGCAGTTAACGTCCGTCATTGATAAAATGGTAAAGGTAGTAGGCTGGTATGATAACGAAATAGGATATTCAAGCCGACTTGTTGACTTAATTTTAAAAATTAGGTAGAGATAGCATCAGTTACTTTTGGCTACATTTTATAATAAGCTGCATTTATTACTTTGATGATTGCGGAAGTTAACTACTGTTGTAGTTTCTCGCAATACCAGCGTGGTTTTTTTGTTACAATCTTTTTTAAAGTCGAAAAGCTTTAAAAAAGAATTTTCTCGTTAAATGAAGTTAAGCAAGATATAATTCAAATATATGCAAAGTGACTTAATCACTGGCGCAAAAAGCCATAATGTAGAGCGCATTTTGCGCTATTTTTTAATAATTTAAAATTAACTCTTTAATTAATTCTCTAACTTTAGGTTCGGCACTTTTTGCAGCTTGTAGTACCTCTTGATGTGTAATTGAGTCGATACTTTCTTCATTTCCCATATCGGTAATTACAGATATCCCAAACGTTTCTAAATTCATGTGGCGTGCAACAATAACTTCAGGTACTGTAGACATTCCTACACAATCAGCACCTAAAATTTTTACCATTTTATATTCAGATAGCGTTTCAAAAGTAGGCCCTTGAAGTCCTAGATATACACCATCTTGCACATTTATGTTTAGTTTTAATGCCAGTTCCTTACCTTTTTTAATCATTTTACGGCTGTACGGTTCGCTCATATTTACAAACCGTGGTCCAAAACGTTCGTCGTTTTTTCCATTTAATGGATGTTCAGGCATCATATTTATTTGATCTTTTAAAATAACAATTGAGCCTACTTTATAATTTGAATTTACACCTCCCGACGCATTTGAAACAATAAGTTTTGAAATGCCTAAGTAGTTCATAACCCGAACCGGAAACGTTACTTCTTTCATTGAATAGCCTTCGTAAAAATGAAATCGACCTTGCATTGCAACAACATTTTTTGTACCAATTTTGCCAAATACTAATGCTCCTTTGTGCCCTTCGACTGTTGCAATCGGAAAATTTGGTATTTCATTATAGGGTATTGTTAAAATTACGTCAATATCGTCTGTAAAACTTCCTAGTCCCGATCCTAAAATAATTCCATATTCTGGTGTAAAATTGGTTTTTTCTTTAATATAAGCAACTGTTTCTTGAACTTGATTCCACATAATTTAAAATAATTTTATCGAAAGCTTCTTTATTTGAAACAAACGAACTTTTGATGGGTAAATAATACAATTGATTTTTAGGAAACTGCCCAACCAACTTCACATAATCTTTTTCGGTGGTAATGATACGATTGTTTTTTGCTTTTTTGATACAATTTTCAATATCTTTTGCAGAAAAATCGTGATGGTCTGCAAAAGTCAAAATAGTATCGTTATCATTTTTTAAATAATTAAAAAAAGGTTTCGGATCTGCAATTCCTGCAATTAGCGCTTTTGGTTGATTTTTTATTTCAGAAATGAACAATGAACTTGAGTCAGAATATACTTTTTGATCATACGCAATAAATGAAAAAAATACTTGTTGATTTTTTTGAATTTTTAAAGATTTTCTGATTTTAATTTGAGTTGCTTCAGAAATTTTTTTTGGGCATTTAGTTACAATAATCAAGTTTGCTCGGTTTGCTCCGGTTTTATTTTCGCGTAAATTACCAGTAGGAAGCATAAAGTCATTGCAATATAAATCGTCGTAGGTTGTTAGTAAAATATAAAAACCTGCCTTTACTTTTCGGTGTTGAAAGGCGTCGTCTAACAAAATTATTTCGGGACTGTTATTTAAATGCAATAAATTTTCAATTCCGTTTTTACGATTGGCATCAACAGCTACTTGAATTTGTGAAAATTTTTTATAAAATTGAAATGGTTCATCGCCTAAAATTTCGGCGGTACTATTTTTATCTGCCAAAATAAAACCTTTTGATTTTCGTTTGTAACCCCTACTTAACGTTGCTAATCTATAACTATCAGCTAATAATTTTATTAAATATTCAACTTGAGGTGTTTTGCCTGTGCCACCAACGCTTAAATTTCCGACGGCAATAATGGGTACGTTAAATTCGAATGATTTAAGAATGTTGATATCGAAAAGAAAATTTCTAATAGCTGTAATTGTTCCATAAAATAGAGATAATGGGAAGAGAAGTAGCCTTATAATTTTCATTAAGAATTTTGTGATTTGTGATTTTAAATAAAAAACAAAAATCAAAGATAAAATTTTAAAATCAAAATATAATTTAAAACGAGATTAAATGTTAAATTTATTTATCTTTGAAATCGGCATCATAAAAGTACAAAATTTATTTTGTTCTCAATCGTAGTTTAAGCGTTGTTTAAAACGTGGTACATATAAAATTCAAAGTTCATCATGAAAATTAAAGATATTCAATTTGTTTTAGAAGAAATAGCACCATTACAATATGCCGAAGATTTTGACAATGTTGGCCTATTGGTAGGCGATGAAAATGCTGAAATAACAGCAATTTTGGTATGTCACGATGCCTTGGAAACTGTAATTGACGAAGCGATTTTAAATAAATGCAACCTTGTCTTGTGTTTTCATCCTATTTTATTTTCGCCTATTAAAAAACTAACAGGCAAAAATTATGTTGAAAAAGCGATTATCAAGGCAGTTAAAAACGATGTTGCTATTTATGCCGTTCACACCGCATTAGATAACCATCAAAATGGGGTAAATAAAATTATTTGTGATGCTTTAGGTTTAGTGAACACCAAAATTCTTATACCGAAAAGTAATTTTATTCAAAAGCTGGTCACATTTGTTCCAAAAGATAACCACTTACAAGTTAGAAATGCACTTTTTGAGGCAGGAGCAGGAAAAATAGGTAACTATAAAAATTGCAGTTTTAATTCAAATGGCAGCGGTACCTATCAGGGAAATGAAAACAGCAACCCTGTCGTGGGTAATAAATTTGAATTTTGCGAAGACGAAGAAATTAAACTTGAAGTTACCTTTGAAAAGCATTTGCAAAGTAAAATTTTAAATGCATTGTTTAAAAGTCACATGTATGAAGTGGTGCCCTATGAAATTTATAATCTTCAAAACCAACATCAAAACATTGGTTTAGGAATGATTGGCGAATTAAAAAAGGAAATAAGTGAAATTGATTTTTTACATTTTGTAAAAACAAAAATGGAATGTGGAATTATAAAACATACTGCATTTTTGGATAAAAAAGTTTTTAAAATTGCGATACTTGGTGGCTCTGGAGCATTTGCCATAAAAAATGCAATTCAAGGTGGTGCGGATGTTTTTTTAACAGCCGATTTAAAATATCATGATTATTATCAGTCTGAAAATCAAATACTTTTAGCTGATATTGGACATTTTGAGAGTGAAAGATTCATAAAAAAATATATTGTTGATTTTCTAAAAGAAAAAATCACTACTTTTGCAATTATTTTTTCGCAAGAAAACACTAATCCAGTTAAGTACTTATAATATATGGCTACCACAAAAGAATTAAGCGTTGAAGAAAAATTACGAACGCTATATGATTTACAATTAATCGATTCACGAATTGACGAAATCAGAAATGTACGAGGAGAACTGCCTTTAGAAGTAGAAGATTTAGAAGATGAGGTAGCGGGTTTATCTACTCGTTTAGAAAAGCTTCAAAGCGATTTGACATCTATGGATGAGCAAATAAAGGTAAAGAAAGTTGCAATCGATAATCATGCTGGTGCAATAAAAAAATATACCGAACAGCAAAAAGATGTTCGCAATAATCGTGAGTTCAATGCGCTGACCAAGGAGGTAGAGTTTCAGGAACTTGAAATTCAATTATCTGAAAAGCAGATAAAAGAAATGAAAGCATCTATGGAACACAAAAAGGAAGTGATTTCAAATTCTAAAGATAAATTAGATATAAAGTCAACTCATTTAAAGCATAAAAAGGCTGAATTAAGCGATATTATGGCTGAAACTGAAAAAGAAGAGCGTTTTTTATCTGAAAAATCTGTTGAATTTCAAGCTTTAATTGAAGATCGTTTATTAGCTGCTTATAAGCGTATCAGGTCTAGTGTACGAAACGGATTGGCTGTTGTCTCAATAGAACGTGGAGCATCGGCAGGATCCTTTTTTACAATTCCGCCTCAAACTCAGGTTGAAATTGCAGCAAGAAAAAAAATTATTACAGACGAGCATTCAGGTCGTATTTTAATTGACGCATCGTTAGCGGATGAAGAAAGAGAAAAAATAGAAAAACTTTTTTCGAAAATGTAAAAAGAAAAAATCACGCTTTAAGCGTGTTTTTTTTGTAGTAAACACAGTGCCCATCTTATGCTAAAAAAGTTTAACTACTTTTTATGGGTCACATAAATTTTCTGGGGTTTAGGTAAAATTGACCAATATTCCAGTAATTGTGTAATTTATTTTCGCTCGATAATTGTTGCACGGAAAAGCTTAAGGTATATTCAATAAGACCGTTTTCGCGTTGTAATTTTAGCATTATAATTTCATAACCATTAAGGTTTACGGTTCGTATATCTTCTAACAACGCTTAGTTTAATTGATGACAAATTATTTTTGAATGATTTTAAATTCCATTTGATGTTTTTGTAGCTAATGCTATGGCAAACTGTTCGTTATCATTATAATAATCAATAGAATGTACTAATTCTGCGTTTGTAAATGCAATTAAATCGGTTGGCGTTGATACAAATGATGTTTCTGTTCCGTATATTGCGGTTGTTGGAAATATGGTACTACAATTAAAAGTTGGTGCTGCTTTGCCATCAATTGTTTCTGATATTTAAAATGGTGTTTGATTTTGTTTTTTATCTTGAAAACAATTATTTTTTAGTCGGTTTAAGTTTCTTTTTGTTATAAAAGTTGCAACGTAACTGTCGCTTTCTAAGCCGCCATTGTTGGTCGATGTAATCGTATTTGCACTGCTTACATCAGCTATACTTGTAGTGTGAATTGTTGCGTACGGATTAGCAGTGACGTCAAAAATGACATCTTTAAAATCGTTATCAAACGAGCTATAACCTCGCCTTATGTCTTCAAAATCAAATATTATAACTTTATTAGCAGGTTCTAAACTCCCGCCTCGGGCAGCAACCAAAACATAAGGAAAAATAATTGCAATTTGACTCGCGGTTGGCGCTGTGATGGGAGGATTATTAATGTCATACGTATAAAATCCTAAAGCGTTTCGGTAACCAGCACCCTGTGTAACAAATGTTACCCAAACATCTGCCAAGCTATCAATAATTAAATCTGTGGCATAACCAGACGACACGTATTGCGGGTTATTCGTTGGCACCGGAAAATTTTCGAGTAATGGATTGTGAATTAAATTTAATGTTTCTTGCGTTACTAGATCACTTTGAGCAAAATAAAGTGGCGTTCCTTCTGATGTGTATGAACCAATAAATTGAAAACTTTAAGCCTTTACAAACGCTGCGGTTAAAAATGCACAAGTGAGTAAATAGCGTTTCATATTTATTTGATTTAATAA
>JAYVGC010000106.1:0-3117 GCA_043772535.1 Flavobacterium sp.
AACTTGCGTTTTTTTGTGTTGTTATTCTCAAATATTTGATTTACAACTATTTGATAAAAACGTAAATTATAAAACATGCGTCTATTTACGAGTTAACTGCCATATTACCAACTATATGGAAAAATCAAAATTAAAATTTGTTAATGAAATTATAAATATTATAAAATGGATACCACAATAAATAATAAATTCTCTGATGAAATTAGAAAAGAAATAATTCTATTAAATAATGATTTTAAAAATAAAATTAATGATATTTTTACTAATCATACTGGAAAAAATTTAAAGGTTTCTGTTTATCAAAACACAGTAAACACATATAATATTGAAGAATTTATATTTACATTTTGTGGGAATCGTGAAAGAAATGAAATAGCTATAGATTTTCCAAAAATTACAACTCGACATGGTGTTTTCTTAATTAATAACAAAACAAAAGAAATTTATTCATTTTTTTTGAATATCAATTTTAATCATTCTGTATTTAATGATTCTATTTGCAACCTAATTTCTAAATACATTAATGATTATCAAAAAATTGCAACCGACAGTTTTGAAAAAATTAGAGATAGTTTTTTTTCGAATTCAAATTTCGAGTTAGATAAACATGAACGAAATTATTTTGATAAACCAAAAGTTTTAATCAAATGCTTAGAAACAGTTAAAACTTCAAGCTATGGTTATAAAGCTGGTGAAGGTAGTAATTTTATACATGAAACTAATATTGAAGTAATCGACGTGTTTGATTACGACGATTTGCAAATACAAAAATATTTAGGATTACTCAATAATACAAATCCATCATCAATATTTCGTGAATATCGAGAACTTCAATCACAAGAGTGTTTTGCAGATTATGAATATTATGCACTAGATTTATCATCAAATATAAATAGATACATTAAAATTTTTGAAGATGATCCAAATAGAACAGTGGATTATAGTGTAATTGGTACAGATTTGAAGGTAACAAAGAATTTGTATAACGATAGAACATTCATTGTATTTATCGTATCATATGTTTTAATTAAATTTGATTTAAAAACAATTCTCATTTTTTTAAACATAATATATCCGATGGAATTTAAAAACCAAATTTGCGATTATCAAAAAATAATTACATTATCAGATTTCTTTTTAAAGTGGGGAAATTATGAACAAAACTATAGAAAAGATAATTACAAAAAAAACTTTGAAAATAAGATAGAGTCACTGTATGAAGGTGTAAGTTGCCAAAATATTTTAACCGCTTTCTTTAAAATTAACGGAAGTACAGAAGATCTAAACTTGATAATTTATTATTATATCAATTATTTTAAAAAAAATTTAAGTAATTATGATATTGATCATACATCTGTAATTCATACATTTAACAGATATTTTTGTTGTAGATAATTAGATTACAAAAAATTCGGCAGTTAAAAGCAGTTTGTCACAATTTAATTTTTAGCAAACTCCAAGGTTGGTTTTGAACTTGCAAGTTCGATCTTTAAGCAATACATTTTGCTTATTAAAAATATAAATGACTTAGACACGACACATTAAATACAATTTTAAAAAGTACGAAGACTTTAAGAACCATTAAGATGCCAAAACATTTAACTGTAATTTTAGGAGCAGGATTTTCTGCAAATGCAGGTATGCCTACAGCAAGTGATATCGCTAAAATGTTTAATAGAAACTTAAAAGAAAAACTTTTATCAGCTTCTTCGAGTGAATGGTTTTGGATTGATAATAAAGATGAAACCTTTATACATAATGGAAAATTAAACTATGACTATTTAGCTTATTCGTATGTTTTTGATGAACTTGTAAAAAAATATCTATCCGACAGAGGTAGTTTTATATATTACGAAGATTTTTATCAATACATAATTGACAATTTTGAAAGTATCGACTGGGTTGAAAATTTATTCGAAATGGCTAAAAAATCTCTTTTGGATGACAAACCTTTTTTCCTAGAAGAAAAAAACACAGAATATTATAAATGTTATTTATTTGCATTTGACCAAAAACAATTTTCCAAAGTTAGTGCAATTCTTAACTATTTAATTGGTGATATTCTTGCAGTAATTCCCAAACAGAACGAAGAATTAAAAGAAATTTATAAAGGTTTTATCAACTACATTATATCTTTTGAAAAAGTAGACATTTTTACTCTTAACCATGACATATTACTAGAACATCTATTAGATAATAACGGCATAAATTATTCGAAAGGTTTTAATATTGAAAATTCACCGATTATTCATAATGACAAACCTGTTCCCTATTTCAATAATGAATTTAAAGAAAGAATTAGAATTCATAAGCTACACGGAAGCCTAGACTTTTATCAGTTCAGACATTATAAAGAAGAAGGGAACTTTTCACAACCAACTCATAAAGTCGACTATTACATGACAACAAATTATAATGTTAAGCATAATTCTCAACTCATAAATCCAGAAACTAAAGTACTATTACAAAATTACAATTTTGATATTGTTCCTAAATTTATAACAGGAACAAGAAAAACTGAAATAATTAAAAATGACATTTTATATAAAAATCTATTTGAGAATTTTGAAAATGCAATCGTAAAATCGAATAATTTACTGGTATCTGGTTACTCATTTAGTGACGAACATTTAAATGAAAAAATAAAAAATAAAAAATTCAACTTTATTAATCACAATATAAGTAATAATTATCCGTTTAGTGGAATTGGAAAAAACATTAGAAGTTTTGATGAACTTTAATTAAAAATACGGCAGTTAACAGCGGTTCCTATGTAAAGCAATTAAAGTTATCAACAACTTTTAATTTAGGCGATATGTAGTTTTTTTTTCGAGTATAAAATGCCGTTCCAACGGCTTGTTGAAAAAGTTGGCAACAACTTTTTGTCTGCCGTTTGGCACAAGACAGAAAAAGTTGTTCTAACTTTTTCAGTAATGCCACCCTTTATTTTTGACTCTTTTATATCATTTTTATTGTTTTTAATATCTTAATTCTCAGGCTCCTATTTGTGGTCTAAATAAATTGGATATGCAAATAAAATCTGGAGTTTAAGTTAAGCGACATTTTTATAAATATTTGTTTTACTATTAAATTCTTTAATTGTCATATAATTTAAAG
>JAYVGC010000107.1:0-56028 GCA_043772535.1 Flavobacterium sp.
ATAGTATTATTTCCGTCATAAACATACAATCCATCGGCAGTAGCCTGCGTGTTGAACGATGTAAACGTTACGGTTACAGCATCGCCAACATTTGCAGGACAAATCGTTACAGTATCGTCAGCACTATTTGGATAGTTTACGTTTGATCCTCCCAGATCTGCAAAAGTACCACCACAAGGAGGTGGTAAAATTTGTGGTGTAGTAGCGGTCGAAACAACGCTCCACAAACTTAAATCGGTTGGTCCGCAAACACCTCTTACATAAAAATCATAACAAGTATCGGGCGTTAAACCAGTTATCGTAAACGGATTTGTAGTTGCGGTTATAAAACCTGTTGAAGTAGCTGTTGGTAAAGGAGAACCACAAGGTAATTTTAAAATTTGCCAAGTAGTTGCCGTGCTATTACTTGTCCAGGCCAATTGCATACTTGTAGCTGTTAAATTTGATTTTACCAACAAAGTAGGTTTCGGACAGGTTGGCGGAGGATTACAAGTAATGTTTGAAATCCAACCCGCACCTGCAATGAAATTGTCGCTTTTAAAAACAAAAGTTAAACAACCATTTGTTGCTGATGATGTAAATGGACCAGGGAGTGTTGTACCCCAAAATGCTCCTGGTGTTGTTACTGCTCCAATCGCACTACCAGCTGGATTACCACTTGATATTAATGGTGCAGCAGCTGAATTGCCATCGTAAACATACATTCCATCATACGTGGCTTCGGCATCAAAACTTGTAAAGGTTACTGTAACCTGGTAGGTCGGGTTGGTTGCCGACGGACAAATAACGGTGGTGCTATTAGTATTGGCCAAATACTGACCCGCAATACCTCCCGCATCTAAAAAATTGCCACCGCAAGCAACAGGGCCTGGCGCTGTTGTAAAAGTAGTCGCAGCAGAATAAGCACTAAAATTGGTTGGTGCGCACCGGGCACGAACATAGTATTTGTAAGTGGTAATTGATGATAAACCAGTAACTACATACGGGAGAGGTCCATTATAAACTACGCCTATGCCAGTCGGGGTATTGGCTGCTGGCACTACTTCTATTTCCCATGAAGTTGCTCCAGATGGATTTGCCCATGATAAAGAGGCAGAGGTTGCCGTAATTGCAGTAGCTGTTAAACTTGTAGGTGTTACGCACTGTTGTATGATATCGACATCATCAACCAACCAGCGGTCACCACCAATCCCGGTTTGACCAACGGGCTGTGCATATTTCATTACAAACGAAATATACACTTGTTGCCCTGCAAACGAACTTAAATTAACTACTTTTTGTTCGTATACATTAAGAATCGCAGTCAACTGATCTTCTGTCCATTGTTGCACTAAGTTGTATGCAGCAGGATTAAATTGATTGGCAGAAGCCGGGGCAACTTTTATTTGATAAATAGTTCCTTGATTTCCTAGTGTAAAAGAACGCGTCCAAAAACGTAACTGTCCGTTTGTAGGCACAGTAACCAACGGGGTTGCTAAATAATCTTCGGCGGTGTTACCGGCACCGATATTTTCACGGGTCATGTAGGCCGAATTTGTTCCGGCATAAACAATTGGGGGCGTTGCTATGCCACTATTAATATTCCAGCTTTCACCGGTACCAATAGCGTTGTCAAAAACAGCCCACTCACCAGTGCCTAAAGTCCAGGTTGGCAATGTTGGTCCTGTCGTATTTTCAAAACCTTCTGGGCCAAACTGTGAAAAGCCCGTTAATGTGATTAAAAATGTACAAAGTATGAATGTAATTCTTTTCATTATTAATATATTTTAAGATTTAATTAAGGATTTATTTTTGCTTTTTAAAAATTCAAATTTAATGAAAAATATTACATATATAACTTTAATTTTAAAAAATAGTGAACTTTAGGTAAAATAAAGTACTAAAATAGTGTTCATTTAATGTAGTTTTTAGTTGTTTTAGTCTAATTTTGTATTCTATTTTATGATATATGTTAGAAAAAGAAAAATTAAATTTTGAGAAAACAATAATTGTTGGTGTAATTACTCAAAATCAAAGTGAAGATAAATTAATTGAATATTTAGATGAGTTAGAGTTTTTAACATTTACCGCTGGAGGCGAGGTGGTTAAGCGGTTTTGGCAAAAAATGGAGCGTCCTAACCCAAAGACTTTTTTGGGCACTGGAAAAATGGATGAAATTGCTTTGTTTGTTAAAGAACATCAAATTTCGTCTGTGATTTTTGATGATGAGCTTTCACCATCACAGCAAAAAAACATTTCGAAAATTGTCGATTGTAAAGTTTTAGACCGAACTAATTTAATATTAGATATTTTTGCACAACGTGCCGAAACTTCTTATGCAAGAACTCAGGTAGAATTAGCACAATGTATTTATTTATTACCACGGCTGTCTGGTTTATGGACGCATTTGGAGCGACAAAAAGGAGGTATAGGACTGAGAGGTCCTGGAGAAACCGAAATTGAAACCGACCGTCGGATTGTACGGGATAGGATTGCCTTATTAAAAGATAAAATAAAAACTATCGACAAGCAAATGTCGGTACAACGCGGTAATCGGGGGTCGATGGTAAGGGTTGCATTGGTAGGTTATACCAACGTAGGCAAATCGACTTTGATGAATGTGATTAGCAAAAGTGATGTTTTTGTTGAAAATAAATTATTCGCAACGTTAGATACAACAGTGCGAAAAGTAGTGGTAGGAAACTTGCCTTTTTTGCTTTCAGATACGGTTGGTTTTATCCGGAAATTACCAACACAGTTAGTAGACTCATTTAAAAGTACACTTGATGAAGTGCGCGAAGCTGATTTGCTGCTTCATATTGTCGATATTTCTCATGCCGATTTTGAAGATCATATTGCATCCGTAAATCAAATTTTATTGGATATTAAAAGTGCTGATAAACCCACAATTATGGTTTTTAATAAAATAGATGCGTACCAACATCTTACTATTGACGACGACGATTTAATTACAGAAAAAACAGAAAAACATTTTACATTAAACGAATGGAAGCAAACTTGGATGTCACGCTTAGGCAACGAAAAAGCATTATTTATTTCGGCAATTGAAAAAGATAATTTAGAAGAATTTAGAGAGCGCGTATACGATATGGTGCGCGAAATTCATATAACCCGTTTTCCGTACAACAAATTTTTATTTCCTGATTTTAAAGATATTTTGATAGCCGAATAATTACTACATAAAAAATCCTGATATAAAAAAAGTACATCAGGATTTTTTATGATTTTAAGGCTATTTTAAAAACCATAATTTACACCGATGCCAATAACCTGACGGGTTTGAATACCTGAAAATGAATTGTCGTCATAAATGGTTTGAAAAGCAAAATTAGTTGACAAATATTTGTTTACTTTTAAAACAATATTGAGTTGGTAATCAATATCAATATTTTGTGGCTTGTCTAAATAATTTGAATAAATATTTAAAATATTTTCGACAGTAACATTTTCCATAACACCAAATTTGTAGTACGAATTTAAAGCCGCTCCAAATTCGAAGCGCGATGTTCGCCCTTGTAAAACCCCAAACGAAGGACCAAAATTTGTAAAATCTTTATCAACAAAAATTAATTTTGACGTTGCTGGCGCTACATTTACTTTTATATTATCTGATTTTTTCCATAACATACCTGGGCCAAATTGTAAAAACGTTGGTGAAAATGCATGCGTCGTTTTTAAGCCAGTTGCTTTATCAAACCCTGAATCCATTTGTGTTTTGGCATTTAAAAACCCAGAATAGAACCAATTTCCAAATGCTTTTTTTCCTAAAAGAGAATTTATTTCAAATCGATCATCTGTTTTTTGAGCCGCTGCATCTTTAATTTTAGTTAAACCGTATGCAGCAATAACTTTGTTGTCCCAATTCCAATCGTTGTGTTTGTAATTAAAATCATAATTTACAGTAATATTACCTGAAATATTACTTTGTCCGCCGGCCAGCCAATTATTAAAAGTAGCCTGATTTGCTAGAAATGTGAACGTTCCACTTTTGACCCAGCCATTTGGTTTATCGGACCCATGAAGTTTAATTGCTGCTTCGTTTTTTTTTAAGTTTTCTAGTTCAGCATCTTGCGAAAAGGCAGTGTTTATGGTCAATAAAAACACTACAAGGAGGTTGATTTTTTTCATCTTATTACATTTATATTTAACTAAAATACAAATAAAACATTTTTTATAGCTAAATCCTAAAATTATGTTATTTTGCTTTTTTAAATAAAGGTACAGCCGAACACGCCTCGCCATACATTATGCTTTTTGCAACTTTTTGAAGCTGTTGTACCGCAAAAACGTATGCGCTTTCAGGAACTGGTTTTTTAGAGCATCCTTTTAAAATAACTGCTTTATTAAAGTAAAGCGAATAATCAACTTGCGCTAATTTTTGTTGATAAATACTGGTCAACAGTTCATTATAGCTTCCTACAACAACATTTTTTACAAACGGTGCAAGATTTGATGTTACCATAATAGATGCCCAAGCTGGTATTACACAATCATTGGGTATTGCAATAGTAACATTACAGTCGAAATATTGATTCCAATTGTGTTGTTTTAAATATTCTCGAAACTCTTTTTCTTTTAAAATAAATCCTTCAAAAAGCCACTGCGAAAGGTCAATATTAAGGTAATGTTCGGTCGGAAAATAGTCTTCTAAATCAAAAACTATAAGTACTGAATTTGCTACTTTATTAATAATGTCTGCCATGGTTAAAAATAAAAAATTTATAACATTCCTAGCTCTAATTTTGCCTCTTCGCTCATTAAATCTTTGCTCCATGGTGGGTCAAAAGTAATTTCAACCACAGCCGATTTTATGCCCTCAATTGCAGCTGTTTTATCTTCAACTTCTTTGGGTAATGACTCGGCAACAGGGCAGTTTGGAGAGGTTAAGGTCATTAAAATTTTCACTTCGTTGTCTTCATTAATCATGACGTCGTAAATTAATCCGAGTTCATAAATATCAACTGGAATTTCAGGATCATAAATGCTTTTTAAAACTTTTACTACGCTTTCACCAAGGTTTATTGTGTCGTTATATTCTTCCATAGTAAATCTTAATTTTGTGATTCAAATGCCAAAGCATAAAGTTTAATTTGTTTTATCATTGATACCAATCCGTTGGCACGTGTAGGCGAAAGTTGTTCTTTTAATCCTATTTTATCAATAAATTCAGTATTTGCGGCAATAATGTCGGCTGGTTTCTGGTTAGAAAAAACACGAATTAAAATAGCGATAATTCCCTTTGTAATAATGGCATCGCTGTCTGCTGTAAAAACCACTTTGTTCTGTGTGTTTTCGCCTTGTAACCAAACTTTTGATTGACAGCCTTTGATGGTGTTTTCGTCAGTTTTATATTTATTATCAATTAATGGAAGCGTTTTTCCTAGATCAATAACGTACTGAAAGCGTTCGTCCCAATCATCAAACATTGAAAATTCATCTATTATTTCTGTTTGTATTTCTTGAATTGTCATTGGTTATTTTTCTGCTATTTCGTTAATTTTATCTACAAGTTGTTTTATTTCATTTGGCGGATTACCATGATCAAAATTTGTTGATTGGTATTCTTTTTTTTGCACTTTTATCCTCAAAATTGCTATTGCCGCACCATCGTAAAATCTTTTTTGGGTTGGGTCTTTTAATGTATAAATTGTTTTTAAATTTAATTTTGAAAATAGTTTTGACAGTTTTTCTTGATCAACCAGCGAAATGTGTTTTTCAAAATTTGGCTGCAATGCCTCTCGTGTTTTGTACAATTTAATGGTTTGGTTGTTAATTAAAATTTTACTGTAACTTGCGCGACTGTAAAATTCGTATTCCATTAAAATGTTTTCCATATTTTTGGTCGTTTGTTCGTAACAAGTAGGTCTTAAAAAAAGAAATGAAATTAAAATTAAGAGTGTTTTCATAACTGTAAATTTAACTTAGCTCAACATTGCTTTTGCTTTTTTGACCGCATCAACCATTTTATCTATTTCTTCTTTGGTATTGTAAAATGCAAAACTTGCTCGTACAGTCCCTGGTATTTTAAAAAAATCCATAATTGGCTGTGCACAATGATGACCGGTTCGCACTGCTATTCCTTTTTTGTCTATAATTGTTCCAATATCATACGGATGAATGCCGTCAATATTAAAAGAAATGACCGAAGTTTTATTGGTAGCGGTCCCCACAATATGTAACCCTTCAATTTCTAGTAATTTTTGTGTTCCGTATACTAACAATTCATGTTCGTACTCGGCAATTGCATCAAAGCCAATGGTGTTCATATAATCTACGGCTGTTCCTAAAACAATTCCTGCTTCGATATTTGGAGTTCCTGCTTCAAATTTATGAGGCAATCCAGCGTAGGTTGTTTTTTCAAATGATACGGTTGCTATCATTTCACCTCCTCCTTGATATGGAGGCAACTTGGTAAGCCATTCTTCTTTTCCGTATAGCACGCCAATTCCGGTTGGACCACAAATTTTGTGTCCCGAAAAAACATAAAAATCACAATTTAATTCTTGTACGTCTGGTTTTAAATGCGGTACTGCTTGTGCACCATCTATTAAAACGCAGGCGCCAACTTTGTGTGCTTTTGCAATCATTTCCTTTACAGGATTAATGGTGCCTAGTGCATTTGAAATTTGGTTTACAGCAACAATTTTGGTTTTATAAGATAGTAGTTTGTCGTATTCCGATTGAATTAGTTCGCCTTTATCGTTCATCGGTATTACCTTTAAAACAGCACCTGTGCGCTCACAAAGCATTTGCCAAGGTACAATATTACTGTGATGCTCAAGGGCAGAAACTAATATTTCATCTCCTTTTTGTACGATTGATGCGAAACCATTGGCTACAATATTAATGGCATGCGTAGTACCCGAAGTAAAAATGACTTCAAAAGCATTTTTGGCGTTAATATGCAATTGCACCTTTTCGCGCGAGGCTTCATAAGCAACGGTAGCGAGCTGGCTTAATGTGTGTACACCGCGGTGAATGTTTGCGTTTATTGTTGAATAATAACTACTTATAGCATCTAAAACCACCTGAGGTTTTTGTGAAGTTGCTCCATTATCAAAATAAACCAAAGGTTTACCATTTACTTGTTGGGTAAGAATCGGAAAATCGGCACGTATTTTTTGAATATCTAACATCTTATTTATAAAAATTCTAAATACAAAAGTAATTAAAAAGATAGTTTAAGTTGCTATAAATTAGCTATTTTTAACTTTTGTTGCAGCTAATAAAAGTCGGCAAAAATAAATTATTATCTTAAAATCCTTTTTTTTAACTTGCCAAACTTAAAATAATGGATTAAAATGAAAAAAGTTTTTAAAATTACAGTGCTCTTTTTTGTTTGTTTTATAGTGTATTTTGCATATCAAACCTATCCTAAATTGGTGTTAATTTCAGGTTTTTCGTCAAAAAGTGTGGCGTCATGTCATTTTATTGATGGTCGTAATTTACAGTCTATAGAAAGCGGTGACAACGCAATAAATTTAATTGATTTGGCTAGTAACGAAATAAATGAGGCGGCACAATCTGCTACTGCTTCGGTTTATGGATTAAAAAAGCGAAAATCAATTTATAGAGAAGGTCTTGGTGCCACTTTAATTAACGATGAATTTGATGTAACAAAACCCTACAAAGCACCAAAAAGAACAACAATTGTTGACCCCAGTGAGTACCCGTTTGGAAATGGAGCTCCACGAAATATTATTTTTGATGGTATTAATTACAATAAATTACAAACAGCACTTGCATTTGCATTTGATGCGAAAAATGAAAAAATAAAAAATACCCGCGCTGTGGTTGTGCTTTATAAAAATAAAATTATTGGTGAAAAGTATGCCTTAGGATTTACTAAAAACTCTAAATTACTAGGCTGGTCAATGACGAAAAGTATAACAGCAACTTATTTTGGAATTTTACAAAAACAAGGCAAATTTGATATAAATAAACCTGCTCCTATTAATGAGTGGCAAAAAGACCGACGCGCCATTATTACCACTAACGATTTATTGCACATGAATTCGGGTTTGGACTGGGACGAAAATTATAACACAATAAGCGATGCTTCAACCATGCTATTTTTAGATGTAGATATGACAAAGTCACAAGTTGTTAAAAAAGCAAGTTTTCCGCCAAATTTGCATTGGAATTATTCGTCTGGCACAACCAATTTGCTTTCGGGCGTTTTAAGAAAACAGTTTAAAACGCATCAAGAATATTTAGATTTTTGGTATAAGTCATTAATAGATAAAATCGGAATGAGTTCTATGGTTATCGAAACCGATATGAGTGGCAATTACATTGGCTCTTCTTACGGATGGGCAACCGCACGTGATTGGGCAAAATTTGGAACTTTATATCTAAATAAAGGGCAGTGGAACGGCGAGCAATTATTTGATGAAAGTTGGATAAAATATGTTACAACCCCAACACAAGGATCGAACCGTAATTATGGTGGTCACTTTTGGTTAAATGCTGGGGGTTATTATAAAGATGCACCGACAGACATGTATTCTTGTAACGGATATCGAGGACAGCGGGTTTTTATAATTCCCTCGTTAGACATGGTTGTTGTGCGACTAGGCACATCAGAAAATTTTGATTTTAATAGTTTTTTGAAAGAAATTATAGCCAGTATAAAGACCTAATAGATACAAAAAGTTGGCGTTTTGCATCAATCAATACGGTTTATACCCAAACAATGCATCAAATAAACTTTTGGTTTTGCGAGGCGCAAGCCCTAAAAAACGAACTATTTCGCTCCGCAAAAACCAGGTATAATAAAGTAGTATTTCAAGATAAAATAAAAACTTTAAAGTTGTATTCTTACTTCAAAAATTAAAAGAACAGTCACTAAGCTTTTTAACTAAAAGCATACATAAATTGAAGAAAACAGATGGTAGCAATGGACGACCAAATGTATGAAAACTGAAAATTAACAAAAGATAAGTTGAATTTATATAAAGCAACACAATAGTAATGTGGTTATAAATTCGTTTATTTACAGACGTTTTTGTAGTTGTTTATTTATTATTATAAAATTTAAAATCAAAAAACATGAAAGGTAAAGTCATTAATTTATTTAATAAACCACAAATCGTAGTGCCTAATCAGGGCGAAAAATATTCTGAATTGCTAGAAAAGTTCTTGAAACCTTTTGTTAATGATTTTAAGGACGTAGAAACATATGAAGAAATTTTTGAATTCGCAATTAGCGCCTGGAACGCGGCTAATATGAAAGTAATTTTGCCAAAAGAAGGTAATGATATGCTATTTGATGCTTTGGAAAGCGATGATAAATACGCGGTTTTATTGAACAAGATGATCGATTATAAAATAAGTCATTTTAAAAAATACACCAATTTTATTGTAGAGTATGATCTTGATGGAGCACTCGAGAGCCCAATTTTAACGATAACCACGCAAGAACAAGACGTTTATTTAAGGTCTATATTTGAAAATTTTGACCAAGAAGATAGCGGTAATAATGATGCAAATTTCATTAATCGTAGTGCTATAATTATCAAACCAATGCAACCATTTATTGATTGGTGTTCTAATTTATATCCAGATAATCTAAATGAAATTAAACAAACCAATACCTATTTAATCAGTGAAGATATAGAAGATATTGATTTATGGCTAACAAAGAAATTCGATAAGCTATTTTCATTTGAACTAGAATCATGGGACACCAATAAAAAACAATGGCCTCAAAAACGAAATTACAAAATGTTTAAAGAATGGTTTGAAATTGACATATCAACATTGATTTATGATTTTGAGGATCGACCAATTTTAAAAGAATAACAAGTTAATGCGTTGGTAGATAAAACATGACAGTCGCTTTTAAAAAATAGGCCACAAAGTTTAAGATTTCTAGCTACTTTGCCTTACTCGTAAGGTACTAATTTGTGATTAATTTTAAAAGCAGTAAATCTCTAAAAAATAGTAATTATAAAATCGTTAAAGCGAATAAGTTATTGGACAACAACGGTTATGAAAATTAACCATGGAAACGGTGGATGTAAGTGATAATTTACTTTTAACCCAAACTACGCATTAAAAAAATAATGCAAATTAGCCTATAAATCCTATCGCATAGCATTAGAAAATGTTATTCTATCAAAATTTTTTTGGAACAGATGTAGCTCAAATATTTACTTTAATATCTTACAATTTAATGGCACTATTTCGAACTTTTTTGTTCCAAGAAAAAACTCAAAAAACACTTTCGACTTTAAGATATAGAACTTTTGCAATTGGCACTAATTATGAAAAAATAAACGAAGATATGATTTTGAGAATTGCCCTAAACAAAAAAAAGGGCGTGGTTTGATGGACTTTAGAACTATTTTAAAACGTATGCTTTTAAATTTGATAGTTCTAGTGCGTAATTTGGGTTAAATAGCAATTGTTACTACTTATTTCTAAAATACAACCATTTTTCTAACGTAGGTAAAATGGTTTTCAAGATACGTTCCCGAAATTTTGCACGCTATTTTTGCAGTATAAATTGGTGCTGTAAAATTATCTCAAAAGTTAACTGCTTTACTGTTTTTTAAAGTTTCGAGAACGTTTAAATTGAAGACAATTACGTAGTGTTTAGAATTTGTGACAAACCAAGTGTATTGTTTTTTAAACCTTATGTTTTGTGATATTTATCAAGCATAGACAAAAATTTTGAAAAAGAATCAGCCGAAAAATAAAATTTTTCTGAAAATACAATCATTTATTTATAAAAATGCTACTTTTGAAACTTAAAATTATTTTGAATTGGAAACTATACGCTAATTGCTGTTTCACAATCAATCGTTTATTTAAACAATATTATTTATGAAAAAGTATGCCGATTTTACCGTTAATTCGTTTTGCATGGCTAAGGTTACCTTTACTGGTAATGCTGCAACAGCTGAAAATTTTGCATTTTATTTAGACGAAATCAAACAATTATATGCTGGAAAAACCAAAATTGCGATAATTTTCGATGCAACAACTGCCGCATTTCCATCGATTAAATATCAAAAACTACAAGCGCAATGGTTTAAAGATAACGAATTGATGATTCAAACATTTTGTGCAGGAACAGCATACATGATCCCAAATGTACTATTAAGAAATGTACTTCAAACTATCTTCAAATATCAGCAGCAGCCTGTAGATTATTTGGTATGCAAAACGATAGAAGAGGCTAAAATTTGGACTTTTGATAAGCTAAAAAATTTTGATGCCCACGTTATTTGATAAATGTTAAACTAGTATCTGTGTAAATTAGCTCTAACAATAATGTTCGTATTTTCTGGTAAAAGGCATGCATTATTAAAACTGTATATCTTTCAAATAGAGTATCAATACTTTATACGAAATTTACTTTTAAACATGTTAAATTTATGTATTTCGTCATAAAACAATACATATATTGCAATAATTATAAATTTTTATGCTAAAATAACGAATCATTATATATTTATAAAGATTTATATCAAAATTATGTATGTAAGTTTTTTTTTACTACTTTTGTATATAAATTAAAATCAAAAAGATGTCAGATACTTTAAAAAATTTCGGAGAAAATTTAGCTAAAAACGTTCCAGGTTATATTGCAGTAGCCATATCGGAAATCAAAAGCGGAATTTGTTATTACAGTCATACGGCGGTTAATTCATTTGACCCAGAGTTGGCAGCAAGCTTTAATCTTGAGGTAGTAAAAGCTAAATTAAATGCAATTGCTATTATGGAGCTTAATCAGAAAATTGACAATATTATGATTACTCTTGAGAATCAAATTCATATTATCGAAATTTCTCCAAATAATGATTATTTTATTTACTTAGCTGTAGACGCAGCAAAAGGTAACTTAGGAATGACCAAATCATTGCTAAACAAATATAAGCAAGAAATAAATATCAATTTGTAAATTGTAAAATTATCATAGCAGTACATGTTTGCATAATGTTCTAATTTTTAGAACTTGTATGTAGCTTGTAGTGCTATTTTATTTTGTAATCGTTTACATTACATGGTGTAATATCTAAAAATCAATTATCTACCATTTTTGATGATTTTTTAAATATTTTATTATAATTTTAGTAAAATTATATTTTTTAATTCGAACTGTTTGTAATAATTATTCCCATTATTTGTGGTGAATATGAAATTATATTAGTTTTATAGCATTTATTTTAATAGTATTGTTTTCTAAATAATTATGAGTTTTACCAAGCTTTCACAATATAGTGGTCTAAGTAAAGAAATTTGGATTCTTGCTATTACTACGTTCATAAATAAATTTGGATCGATGGTTATACCTTTTTTAACCATTTATTTACGAACAGGATTAAAATTTACCTACATCGAAATAGATTATATTATGTTGTTTCTCGGTTTAGGAACAATTTGCGGTAATTATTTTAGTTCAAAAGTTTCAAATGTAATCGGTTTCTATAAAACAATGATGCTTAGTCTTAGCTGTACAGGTATCTTATTCTTAGTACTCGGGCAAGTAACTTCATTTTATGGCGTTTGTGCCATGATATTTTTTATAACATGCTCAAGCGATATGTTTCGACCTGCTATGCTTACTTTTATAAAACTGAACACCAATAAAGAAAATAGTGCTAAAGCACTTTCTTTATATAGAACGGCGGATAATATGGGGTTTCTTTTTGGGCCCGCGCTTGGAGGATTTGTTTTGCTCTATAATGAAAATAATTTGCTTTTTTGGTGTGACGGAATGTCTTGTTTACTTGCTGTACTTTTTTTTGTAATTACAATTAGAGAGAAAAAAGTGCCTTTTAAATTAAAAGAGGTACGTAAAGATCTGAATCCAATATCTATTTTTAGCGACAAGCCTTATATTTTGCATCTTATAATAACATTAATCACTGGAGTATTGTTTTTTCAAATCTTTGTAACTATTCCAATTTACGACGAGGAAATTTTAAAAATACCAAATTATTCTAATGGGTTTTTAATAAGTGGTTATGCGTTAATATTAGTAATTTTTGAATATCCTATTGTTTCATATGTTACAAAACGAAATATTAGTAGAATAAAAGTTATTGCACTAGGGCAAATTGCAATGATATTGGGGTTTGCATGTTTGCTCTTGAATAGCAAAGCCGGATTGATACTTATGTTATTTTTTATATCTTTTGGCGTTATTCTTACCTATCCTTTTTCGGTTTCGTTTGCTATGTCAAGGTCTAATAAATATATGGTTGCCAAATATATGGCAATTATATCAATTAGCTACAGTGTTGCACGTGTCTTAAGCTCAACACTCGGCATGGGTATTATTTCCAAATATGGATATAATCTAAATTGGGTTTGTATGATTGCATTAGGTGTTTTAGGATTTGCACTTTCGTTGTGGCTTCAACAGATTATTGTAAAAGAAGAAAAACAAATTCAAACCGATATCGTAAGTAGTATCTTTCAATCAAGAAAAATAGTTAATTAACAATTCATATACTTTATAAAAGGTATATTGGGATAAAAAAGTTAACTCTAGTAAAGCAAATATGATGTTGTAGCTTTTTTAATACATTTATATTGTTTAATTGCCATATTATAATAGATTTTAGTACATCTTATTTTTTGTGGTAATGTCAAAAAAAGTTTGTATTATTTTGGTACTCGAAATTGTTTATTTTGGATCTTTATTGTGTTAGATAATAATTGTATAAAAAAAATTTATCGTTAAAAAACCCAAGCACTAGTAATTTTACAAAGTGGTTGGGTCTGTTTTTTAATTAAGGTACAAATAAAACAGAAAGTACACATGTCATTTTGTAAGTGCAAAAAATTGATGACCTGTAAATAAAATCGTTATCCTACGGAACCTTCCAACGAAATTTCAAGAAGTTTCTGAGCTTCAACAGCAAATTCCATTGGTAATTTATTTAAAACTTCTTTGCTAAAACCGTTTACAATTAGTGCAATTGCTTTTTCGGTAGGAATGCCTCGTTGGTTGCAATAAAAAACTTGGTCTTCGCCAATTTTACTTGTTGTAGCTTCGTGTTCTATTTTGGCTGATGTATTTTTACTTTCGATGTATGGAAACGTGTGTGCACCACAATTATTACCCATCAACAGCGAATCGCATTGCGAAAAGTTGCGTGCATTATCGGCATTTTTACTAATTTGCACTAGTCCACGGTAACTATTGTTTGATTTTCCGGCCGAAATTCCTTTTGATATAATTGTTGATTTTGTATTCTTTCCGATATGAATCATCTTGGTTCCGGTATCGGCTTGCTGATAATTATTGGTAACTGCAATACTGTAAAATTCTCCAATAGAGTTATCACCTTTCAATACGCATGAAGGATATTTCCAGGTTACGGCCGAACCTGTTTCGACTTGCGTCCATGAAATTTTGGCATTTTTTTCGCACAATCCTCTTTTAGTCACAAAGTTAAAAACGCCTCCTTTACCTTCTTTATTTCCAGGATACCAATTTTGAACTGTTGAGTATTTTATTTCAGCATTATCCATTGCAATTAATTCGACACAAGCGGCATGCAATTGATTTTCGTCACGGCTCGGAGCAGTGCAACCTTCAAGATACGAAACATAACTGCCTTCGTCTGCAATAACCAATGTTCTTTCAAATTGACCTGTTCCACCTTGATTAATTCTAAAATAAGTCGATAATTCCATCGGGCAGCGAACGCCTTTTGGTATGTAGCAAAAACTTCCGTCCGAAAAAACAGCCGAGTTTAATGCGGCATAATAATTGTCTTTTTGTGGAATTATAGTACCCAAATACTTTTGAACTAGCTCAGGATATTCGCGTATAGCTTCTGAAATAGGACAAAAAATAATGCCTTTTTCGAGCAACGTTTTTTTGAAAGTTGTGGCTACCGAAACAGAATCGATTACAATATCCATAGCTACGCCAGACAGCATTTTTTGTTCGTCTATTGAAATTCCGAGTTTTTTAAATGTTTCTAACAACTCAGGATCTACCTCATCTAACGACGCATATTTGTCTTTCTTTTTAGGTGCTGAATAATAAGCTATGGCTTGAAAATCAGGTTTTTGATAATGAACATTCGCCCATTCTGGCTCGTCCATCAATTCCCAAGCTCTAAAGGCTTCAATGCGCCAATCGGTCATCCATTGTGGCTCTTCTTTTTTTAACGAAATGGCACGAACAATGTCTTCATTCAATCCAACAGGAAACGTCTCCGATTCAATGTCAGTGTAAAAGCCATATTCGTATTCTTTGGTTTCCAATTCGAGTTTTAAGTCGTCTTCTGTGTATTTCATTGTAAGTTGGGATGTTGTACTGTTAATTGATTATAAAGTTAAATCCATATACTTTACTAAACCGCTTATTAATTTAGAAATGTCTTTAATTTTTGAAATAACAATTAAAATGAATCATTAGTTACGTAATTAATATCTAATGCTAAATACAATTGTGATTTCAATTCTCTAGCAAAGTCTTTGCGATATATAAATATCTTATAAAATTTTTAGCTGATTCGGGTTCAAATTCTCTACTACAATTTGAGGATATAGACATCCTCGATCTGCACATTCGGTTTCTAAGTCCAAAATCTATCGAGAACAAAACGTTCTCATTTGTTATCATATAAAATTTACGATTTAATTATCGTACTTTTAGTCAAGAAATTATTTCTTCAAATGAATTAATTTTTGCCATAATTAAAACGCAAGCTTTTAAACTTGGCACTATTATAAACTAAAGAGAAAACGATTCGCCACAACCGCATGTTCTTTGTGCATTTGGATTGTTAAAAACAAATCCTTTTCCGTTTAGGCCGCCTGAAAATTCTAAAATAGTGCCAGCCAAATACAAAAAACTCTTTTTTTCAACGGCAATTTTTATGTTATTATCTTTAAAAACTTTGTCGTTTTCGCCAAGTGCTTTGTCAAATTTTAATTCGTAAGACAAACCCGAGCAACCACCAGATTTTACTCCTACACGAACATAATCATTTATAGCATCAAAACCATCGTCTTGCATCATTGATACAATTCTTTTACTAGCATCGTCAGAAACTTTGATCATCGTTATTTTTATTTTGTCTAAATTATATGCAAAGTTACATCATTTTACTATTTTTTCGCAATGAATAACATTATAATAACACATTTCGTAATAGAAAATAGTGATATTGATCATTTTTAATTTTAAGATGTATAAATTTGTAATTATAAAAAATGAAAAATGAAAATTTACCCCATAGAAGCAGGCAATTTTAAACTCGATGGTGGTGCTATGTTTGGCGTGGTACCCAAAACTATTTGGAGCAAAACCAATCCGGCAGATGCAAATAATTTAATCGATATTGCAGCACGTTGTCTTTTAATCGAAAATGGAAACAGATTAATTTTAATTGATACTGGGATGGGAAACAAACAATCAGACAAATTTTTTAGCTACTATTCACTCTGGGGAAATCACTCTTTAGATGCATCGCTGGCAAAATATGGCTTTCATCGTGATGAGGTTACCGATGTTTTTTTAACACATTTGCATTTTGATCATTGCGGCGGATGCGTAAATTGGAATAAAGACAAAACTGGATATGAAATAGCTTTTAAAAAAGCAAAATTCTGGACAAATGAAAGTCATTGGGAATGGGCAACAAAACCAAATGCACGCGAAAAGGCATCTTTTTTAAGCGAAAATATTTTGCCTATCCAAGAGAGTGGACAATTACATTTTATTGAAAATCCAAATACTTTTTGCGGCAATTTTAAAGAATTAGATTTTGAAATTTTTTACGTCAACGGACACACCGAAAAAATGATGTTACCAAAATTGCAATATCAAAATAAAACCATCGTTTTTTGCGCTGATTTGATTCCCACAGCAGGTCATTTGCCCTTGCCTTATGTTATGGGTTATGATACCCGACCCCTTTTAACAATGCCCGAAAAATTATTATTTTTAAACCATGCTGCTGAACACAAGTATTATTTATTTTTAGAACACGATGCGCATAATCAAATAATTACAGTCGAAAAGACAGAGCGCGGCATTCGATTAAAAGAAGTTTTTACGTGTGCAGATATTTTTTAAATCTATGTTGTGTGCATTGTTTTAAAGACTTCCGTTTAATTAATACGGTTTATTAAAAAGTATGTTTTGCGTGTTGCACCAAAAGTCAGCATTAGTTTGGCTGTTTTTAGATTAAAAAAAAGAGTTGTAATTTATTGCGATTGCATGGAATAATTTGCCAAAACGGTAGTTAGGCCAACAAATTAATTGTTAGAATTTTACTAATTTAAAAAGCGTGAATAGTACTAAATAAAAAACAAGTTGTGGCGTTTAACCCCGATGGCAGTGTAAATAAAAAACCTTTCGGTGTTCGAAAGGTTTTTTATTGCAACGTACAGCGGGAAGTTGATTTATTGATTAGACCCTAAACTGCTGTTTCAAATTTTTAATTATCCTAACCAATATACGGCCATTGCGGCCGGAATAAAGTAAATTGCGATTGTTCTTGCACCATCGTAATCTTTTGCAATTCGCTGTCCAAATAGCAACATTAAAAAAGTTACAGCGGAAAATACGGAACCATAAAAACCAAAAGTTCGTTCGCCATTTATGAATAATTGGCAACACCCAACTAATGATAAAATTCCGGAAAGTAGTTCAAAAACTAATAAAATTGCCATTGCTAATGGAACATTGTTTTTTAATATTGAGTTTTGAAAATGGCTTTTTAACCACGATACGTTATCATTCCAATGAAAGGCTTTATCGTATCCGGATTGGATAAAAGTGATGGCTAAGAATAATAAAACCAATATGGGCGCATAAATTTGTGTCATTTTTTTTGTGTTTTAAGTTAAATTATTGAATTGACTTTATTTTTGATGTAGTAATCTGGTTAATTTTATTGATAAATCGGTTAAGATTATCTTAGGGTTTCCGTTGCGTTCAATATGATATATGGCATCTGAAATTTCATTAAAAATAAATTCAATATTGTTTCCGTTTATAAAAGGAGCTAATTTTTGGAGCTTAAATGAATCTACCTTAGGGTGCATAAAAACTAAAGATGTTGTTTGGTAATTTATAAGCATTGCTTGACGAAAAAGGTCGATGCAATGGTTTAAGAATTTTTTTTGTGCTTCGCGTCCTAAGGCAGCAATAGTTTCACTCCAAGCCACTAAATCTAGTATTGCAGCTGCATTTCCTTTGGCGTTAAATGCGGTACGAACCCATTTTACAAACCATTCATCAAACAGAAAATCGTCAGAGTCATCGTTTATAATTTGAAGTGCTTTATTGTAATTGCCCTGCGCCTGATGTGCAATTTTAAGAGCTTGTTGTTCTTGGATTGCATGCGACTTTTGTAAGTGATTTGCTATCAATTCTTCTGGCAACGCATTAAAATGTAGTACTTGGCAACGTGACCGGATGGTTTGAATAATATCTTCTTCGTTTTCGGTTATTAATATAAATAATGTTTTATCAGTTGGTTCTTCTAATAATTTTAGTAGTTTATTAGATGCTGCCACGTTTATTTTATCGGCACACCAAATAATCATTACTTTATAACCACCTTCAAATGATTTTAGCGCTAATGTTTTTAAAATTTCTTGAGCATCATCAACTCGAATTTCACCTTGCTTGTTTTTTACGTCTAGTGTTTTGTACCAATCAAATAAATTTCCGTACGGATTTACCGTAGCAAAACTGCGCCACTCTTTAATAAAATCGATGCTTTTGGGTTTAGTTTTTACATCGTCTGTAGTAACTGTTGGGTAAATAAAATGTAAATCAGGATGTGCTAAATGTGCGAATTTTATAGTACAAGCCCCGTTCTTTAGTTCACTATCGCTACCGTTATTGGAACAAATAACAAATTGAGCGTAAGCAATAGCCATTGATAAAGTGCCGCTGCCTTCGGGCCCTACAAACAACTGGGCATGAGGAATTCGACCTTCAGAGGCACTTTTGCTTAGATAGTTTTTAATGTGGAATTGTCCTAAAATTTCAGAAAATTGCATAAGCAAATATACGGTAAAACATTAATAAAAATAATGTAATAAACCGTTGGGTGTGATTTATATTAATAAAATAAGTTATATAAATATAAGTTGATATACTGAAAATCAACATATTAAAATCAGTAAATAAACCAATATTCATGTCAAATATAGTAAAAAATAATGTAAGAGTGTTACAAGGTATAAGGTGTTAGAGTTGTAAATTGGAATTTAAAATAAGAGTTGGTATAAGGTCAAAATAACTGATATTGAAGTTATTGCATCAGGTTTGCTAGTTAAATATATGTTGATTGATAGTGAAAATGATTTATTTAGGCAGCTTGTTACTGAGGCTTTACTGTTTTAAAATTTCGTTAAATAAATTAAACTGATCTGCATTGGTAGTTCGTTTTTTATTAAGGGTATAAAAAATAAATAAGTGCGGAGTAATAAATTGATTTCAGCAATTTAAATAACGAACCAAACGATTATCACTCTATTTTTTACACATTTTACACATTTATATTTGTTAATAAATCTAACAATCACGAAAAAAAATATGTGCAATAATTCATAATGTATTTTATAAAATAAGAGAAAAGCATCAATCTTTAGGTTAAATCATAAAATTAAAATAAATATTGTAATTAATTGTAAAACAATAATATACATTAAAAATAAAATAGTAAATCAGTAACAGTAATTTGTAATTAAAATTTTTGTTTGAGTTCATTTTTAAAATAATAACGAAAACGTTGTACTTTGCTGTGCAATAAACTGCATGTAATAGTACTAGTAGATTTGTGATTATTTTACATTAATAATTATGGTTGGATTTAAATTATAAAAAATTCTTTTTTTATTTTAATAATTTTCGTAGTAGTTAATCAACAAATAAAAATCTTAATCTATTGTTAATAAGTTGTAAAAATATAATAAAACAAAATACTTTTATGCCAATTAATCATTTTTAAAGTATTTATGAAATCTCTTAAATCCATCTGTTTTTCTGCTTTTTTTCTGATAGCAGTATCAAGTTGCAAGACGACGTTATCACCAATTTTAGCAACCAACCCCGTTAATATTGATAAAACGGTATTAAAAACCACACCTTTAAAAGAAACCGATTTACAACGCTGGAGCCATCTTGATTTGGTTAAAGATACGGTTCCTGGAATGAGCATCGACAAGGCATATGCTGAAATATTAAAAGGTAAAAAAGGTACAAAAATTATTGTTGCCGTTGTAGATTCTGGTTTAGATATTGACCATGAAGATTTAAAAGGCAAAATTTGGATAAATAAAAACGAAATTGCTGGCAACAAAATCGACGACGACAAAAATGGTTTTGTAGATGATATTAATGGTTGGAACTTTTTAGGCGAAGCTACCGACGAAAACCTTGAGTTAACAAGAATTGTAAAAAAAGGTGACGATGGATCGGAAACATATAAAAACGCTAAAGCCGAATTAGATCAAAAACTTGCGGGCATGATGAAACAGAAACCCCAAGTTGATATGATTTCTAATGCCGATAAAGCAGTTCGTGCTTATTTAAAAAAAGAAAAATACACTTTGGCAGATGTAAAAGCAATTACAACAACCGATGCAGCGCTTTTACAAAGTAAAACAATCATGATAAGTGTTGCTACCCAAGCAGGTGAAGGCTTTCAAGAAGAAATTAAATCGTATATAGACTACGTTTATGGTCAGGTAAACTGTAATTTAAATGTTAATTTTGACGGACGAAAAGTGGTTGGTGACAATCCAAATGACATTAAAGATACTAAATACGGTAATGGTAACGTAAAAGGGCCGCATGTTGAAGATGCTTTACATGGCACACATGTGGCAGGGATTATTGCTCAAATTAAAAATAATAAAAAAGGCGGCGACGGAGTGGTAGCAAATAATATAGAAATTATGGCAGTACGCGCAGTTCCAAACGGCGACGAGTACGACAAAGACATTGCATTGGCTATAAGATATGCAGTTGATAACGGAGCAAAAGTTATAAACGGAAGTTTTGGAAAAGACTATTCGCCAAACAAAGAATGGGTTTTTGAGGCCATTAAATACGCTGCTGCTAAAGACGTTTTAATTGTACATGCGGCCGGAAACGATGCTAAAGACATAGATGTAGCGCCAAATTTTCCAACAGATGAGGTAAACGGTGTCGAGATTTCGGATAATTTACTTACAATCGGAGCTTTAAATTTTGAATGTGGAGCCAATTTAGTTGCCGATTTTTCAAACTTTGGAGTTAAAAATGTAGATGTTTTTGCACCAGGAGTCAAGATTTATGCAACTGTGCCAAATAACAAATATTTATATGAACAAGGCACATCAATGGCATCGCCAAATGCAGCGGGAGTTGCCGCATTGGTGCGAAGTTATTATCCAAATTTAACTGCGTCACAAGTAAAACATATTTTAATGGATTCTGGAACTGCTATTTCATCTGAAGTAATTTTAGGGGAAGCTAAAGATAAAAAATCATTTACGAGTGCATCTAAATCTGGTAAAATTATAAACGCATACAATGCCTTGATTATGGCAGGTCAAATGAGTAAAAAGTAATTTTTATCATAAATAACAGTATTTTAGCCCTTTTAGAGTTTTGAACTCTGAAAGGGCTATAAATTAAAACACCCATCATTATCTTATTTTAATACACAAATAATAGCTACAAATGAAAAATACAATTTTTGTTTTTTTAATTTTTCTTTCATCATTTGCACAAAAATCAACCTATTGGCAACAAAAAGTAGATTATAAAATGAAAGTAGCGATGGACGTAAAAACCTATCAATACAAAGGAACGCAAGAACTTATTTACACCAACAATTCAAACGATACGCTAAAACGTGTTTATTATCACTTGTATAATAACGCTTTTCAACCCAATAGCGAAATGGATGCCCGGTTACAAGCCATTAAAGACCCCGACGGACGTATGGTGGTCAAAACTAAAGAGGGAGATAAAACCATTAATACAAGTAGAATCAGTACGTTAAAATCAAATGAAATTGGCTTTTTACATGTGTCTAATTTTAAGCAAGACGGCGTTGTTGCAACTATAAAAGAGGTGGAAACAATTTTAGAAGTAACCTTGGCACGACCGCTATTGCCTGGAAAAAAAACAAAGTTAACCTTAGATTTTCAAGGTCAAGTTCCTGTTCAAATTCGTCGTTCTGGACGAAATAATAAAGAAGGGGTTGAACTTTCAATGAGTCAATGGTATCCAAAATTAGCCGAATTCGATTTTGAAGGATGGCATGCCGATCCATATATTGCGCGAGAATTTCATGGCGTATGGGGAAATTTTGACGTAACTATAACTATCGATAAAGATTACCTGCTAGGAGGTTCAGGGTATTTACAAAACCCCAATAAAATAGGATATGGTTACGAAGATAAAGGGATAAAAGTAATACAGCCTAATGAAACAAAAACGTTAACCTGGCAATTTATAGCACCTAACGTACACGATTTTACATGGGCTGCAGATAAAAACTATGTACACGATGTTGTGCAAGGTCCACACGGAACAACCGTTCACTTTTTGTATAAAAATAATCCTAAAATTATTGAAAACTGGAAAAAAGTGCAACCGCTTACGATTAAAATTATGGAATATTATGACAAAATTGTCGGGCAATATCCATACAAGCAATATTCAATAATTCAAGGTGGCGACGGCGGAATGGAATATGCCATGTGCACCTTAATTTTAGGAGAAGGAACGATGGACGGTTTAACAGGAGTGATTGCACACGAAATGGGGCATTCTTGGTTTCAACATATTTTGGCAACTAACGAAAGCAAGCATTACTGGATGGATGAGGGCTTTACATCGTTTATTGAAGATTTAGCATTAAATGAAATTGCGGATAAAAAAACCGATAATGTTTTTGAAGGCGCCTATAAAAGTTATTATGCTTTGGTAAATTCTGGTAAAGAATTGCCGCAAACTACACATGCCGACCGACACGATGAAAACCGCAGTTACAGCATATCGGCATATAGTAAAGGTGAAGTTTTTATGGCTCAGTTGCAATACCTAATTGGTAAAGATAATATGATGCTTACATTAAAGCGATACTTTAATGATTTTAAATTTAAACACCCTACGCCAAACGATATTAAACGAACTGCCGAAAGGGTAAGTGGTGCTAATTTAGAATGGTACTTAAACGATTGGACAAGAACCACAAATACTATCGACTACGGAATTAAAGAAGTTAAAATAGAAAATGAAACAACAGTAATTTCGTTAGAGAGAATTGGTAGAATGCCAATGCCTATTGACGTTTTGGTGGAATATAATGACGGATCTAGAGAAAGTTTTTACATACCTTTGAGAATGATGAGTTTTGAAAAAGCAAATCCGATACTCGAAATTAAAAGAACTGTTTTAAACGATTGGACTTGGGGAAATCAGACGTATAATTTTACAATTAACAAGTCAAACGTAAAAAAAATAGTGATTGATTCTAGTGGGTTAATGGCAGATGTGAAAAAAGAAAACAATGTGTTCGAGGTTAAATAATTATAAACCATTTGAAAAAAAGTACTTTTAAAACGGGACTATATGTATTTTTACACTTTATTAAATTATTGTAAATGAAAAAACCAGCTTATTTTTTACTTTTTCTATTCGTTATTTGTACAAGACTTGGATATGCGCAAACTATTAAAATAAAAACAAGTAGCGTAAGTTTTACCGAAAAAAATGCAAAGGGGTCTTGGGGCGATTGGTCTGATTTTAAACCAGCAGAGATTTTAATTACCATTGATGCTTCAAAAGACAGAATTGTTGTAAATTCTCCTGAAATTCAGGTTTTTTCTATTAAAGAATATGGCGATAAGATTGAAAATAATATTGAAAAAATAGTGCCGTTTACGTGCGTTGATGCCAATGGGTCTAAATGTATTGTTCTAGTAATTACTAAGAAAACAGAAAATAATCGTATGCAATTTTACATCAACTATTCTGAGGTAAAGTTTGTTTATAATGTTTATGATTAATTAAAAAATGGATTGTACATACCCAAAAACCGAAAAACTAAAAAGCAGGAAAATTATAGATTCGCTTTTTTCAGACGGAAAAACAATTAGTAAATTTCCACTTCGCTTGGTATATGTTGAAACAGAATTGGAACCGTTTGAAAAAATAAAATTTGGCGTTTCAGTATCTAAAAAGCATTTTAAAAAAGCAGTAGATAGAAATTATTTTAAACGCGTTTTACGAGAATGTTATCGATTAAATAAACATTTGATTTTGGATCAAACCGATAAAAAATTTGCGATTATGTTTTTTTATCAAACCAAAGAACGTTTATCATATCATGATATAAATGAAAAAACAACGCAGCTTTTTCAAAAGTTTATAGATTCGTTGGAGGACGTAAATAACTATAAGTAGTTTCAAAATAGGTAAACCATTAAGATATTATTTCTTAATGGTTTACTTATTTACAATAACACCGTGTTTAATTCGTTAGGAAATGTATTTAAATAGAAATCTTTTTATTATAAACTACTTAATATTCAATTTAATACTCAATTCATCTAATTGTGTTTGGTCAATAACTGATGGTGCATCAATCATAACATCACGTCCTGAATTGTTTTTTGGAAAAGCAATAAAATCTCTAATAGTTTCTTGTCCTCCTAAAATTGCAACCAATCTATCCAAACCAAAAGCAAGTCCGCCGTGGGGTGGTGCTCCAAATTGAAAAGCATCCATCAAAAAGCCAAACTGATTGCGTGCTTCATCATCAGTAAAGCCTAAATAAGTAAACATTAATGCTTGTGTTGCTTTATCGTGAATTCTAATTGATCCGCCTCCAATTTCATTTCCGTTTAAAACCATATCATAGGCATTGGCGCGAACTGCCTTCGGATTTGTTTCTAAAAGAGCCATATCTTCTGGCTTTGGCGACGTAAATGGGTGGTGCATGGCATGATAACGACCACTTTGTTCGTCATATTCTAATAAAGGAAAGTCAATTACCCATAATGGTGCAAATGCATTCGAATTTCTTAAACCTAATCTTGTTGCCAATTCCATGCGCAAAGCAGAAAGTTGCGTTCTTGTTTTATCAGCGTTACCAGAAAGTACAAACAGCATATCGCCAGGTTTTGCATTTGTTATTGCAGCCCATTTTGCTAAATCGTCGTGGTCAAAGAATTTATCTACCGACGATTTATAGGTGCCGTCTGCATTGCATTTTACATAAATCATTCCGCTTGCTCCAATCTGTGGCCGCTTTATCCATTCAATTAAACTGTCAATTTCTTTACGGGTATAATCGCCTGCTTTGGGAACGGCAATACCTACTACGAGTTCCGCGGCATTAAAAACAGGAAAATCTTTGTGTTGTGCTACGGCGTTCAACTCGCCAAATTTCATCTCAAAACGAATGTCTGGTTTGTCGTTACCATAGGTTTTCATAGCATAATCATAAGTAATCCGTGGAAAATTAGCTACCTCAATTCCTTTAATTTCTTTAAGTAAATGACGGGTTAGTCCTTCAAAAACGTTTAAAATATCTTCTTGTTCTACAAACGCCATTTCACAATCTATTTGTGTAAATTCTGGCTGACGATCAGCGCGTAAATCTTCATCTCGAAAGCATTTTACAATTTGAAAATACTTATCCATACCGCCCACCATAAGCAATTGCTTAAATGTTTGTGGCGATTGTGGCAAAGCATAAAATTGACCAGGATTCATTCGTGATGGCACTACAAAATCGCGCGCTCCTTCGGGAGTTGATTTAATTAAGTACGGCGTTTCTATTTCACAAAAATCTAGGTCGGATAGGTATTTTCTTACCTCCATAGCAACCTTGTGTCTAAAAAGAAGTGCGTTTTTTACCGGATTTCGACGAATATCTAAATAGCGGTATTTCATGCGAATGTCTTCGCCACCGTCGGTATCGTCTTCAATTGTAAAAGGAGGTGTTAATGATGCATTTAAAATAACAAGTTCGGACACTAAAATTTCTATTGCGCCTGTTGGAATATTTAAATTTTTAGATTCTCGCTCAATTACGGTACCTTTTATTTGAATCACAAATTCACGACCAAGGGTCTTGGCCAATTCAAAAACTGATTTTTCGGTACGACTTTCATCGAATATTAGTTGCGTAATGCCGTATCTGTCGCGTAAATCGACCCAGTTTACAAATCCTTTATCACGGCTTTTTTGTACCCAACCTGCTAAGGTTACATCTTGATTTATGTTTGTGGCGGAAAGTTCTCCGCAGGAGTGGCTTCTATACATTATTGTGAAATTGTTTGTTTGCAAAAGTAAAAACAAATTTTCGATTTTACGAATAAACAATCCTAGCAAAATGAGATTTTAGTTATAATTGTTCATTTTGGTTATATTTTTATTAAATTTGATACTATTATCTATACTTTCATACCATGAACAGTTTAAAATGTGCTATTTTTTGCTTGTTTATTTCTTCTATATTAGTTGCTCAAAAAAAATCGGTGCAACTTAAAATCTTAGTGTCAAAAGACTATGTAGGGAAAATTTTTATAAGAAATAGAAGCGATATTATTCTGGAAATTAATCTAAAAAAGAAAAATATTTTTGCCACATCTTTTGATATTGAAGAGGGCATTTATCAACTAAAATACGATACTTTTTACACAGATATATATTTAAAAAACGGCTTTAATCTTATAATTACTTTTGATGCATTGCAGTTTTATGAAACTTTAAAATTTGTTGGAGTAGGAGCAAATGAAAATAATTTTATTGCTTCAGAATTTAAAAAAGATGAAAACCTAGCAGCAAATTCATTTTATAATTTGACCGAAACCGATTTTGAAGCATTTTTACTAACCACCGAAAAAACTAATGAAGATAGTTTGTTGATTGGTTCGTTTGATGCTTTTTTTATTGAATATGAAAAAAAAAGTATCAAAGCGCAGCTTTTAAAAATTAGAGATTTGTACCAAGACAGAAAGCTTAGGCAAAAGAACTCGGATAAATAAACAGTTTTTATGTACTTGTTTTTAACAAGCAGTTGTGGAGTTACTGTTTATTTAATTTTGGTATTGTTATAAAAGTTAAAATAGTGTGCGTTATTTTTGATATTTTTGCGGTTACCAAATTATAATTAATTGCTTTTAAAAATCGTGGCTGAACTATCAAATCTTTCTGTTAAAGAAGTTATTCAAAAGCTCGAATATTTTTGTTCCTATCAAGAGCGTTGCCATGCCGATGTAGTTTCTAAACTGTTTGATTATAATCTTTATCAAGATGAAAAAGATAGAGTAATTGTTCATTTAATCGAACATAATTTTTTAAACGAAGAGCGTTTTGCACTACTTTTTGCAATAAGTAAATTGCATCAACAAAAATGGGGCAAAATTAGAATTACGCAAGAATTGAAAATGAGAAAAATTTCGAGTTATTTAATTGTAAAAGCTTTAAAGTCATTGCCAGAAATTGAATATGATGCCACATTTGAACTGCTATCTGAGAAATTTTGGGAATTAACAACCGAAAGAAATAAGATAAAAAAACAAAAAAAATTTTGCGATTACTTGTTGCGAAAAGGATGGGAAAGTAATAAAGTTTACAGTAGGTACAAAGAGTTTATGGCACTTAATTTATAAACTTAACAAAACACTAACCGCATTTCCGCCAAATCCAACGGCGTTTACTAGTACTTTTTTTATTGCCTTTTTTACATTTTTAGATGCTATGAAAGGTACTGCAATAAATTCTTGGTGCTGCAACATTAAAATTGCCATTTCAACACTCAACATCCCTGATGCTCCAAAAGTGTGACCTATTTTCCATTTATTAGTGGTTAGTAAAGGCAACGTAGTTCCAAATAATTTTTCAATTGCTTTCATTTCAGATGCATCTCCTTTTATGGTGCCAGGAGCGTGCATGACAATAACATCAACATTTTTTAAATCAATGCCTTGCAAAGCCATTGCCATAGATTTTTGAAAACAATGAGCTTCATCTGAAATAGAAATATTGTGTTGTAATAGTTCATTTGCATAACCAATACCTTCAATATAGCAAAGAGCGGTTGCGTGTTCTTCTAGTTCTAAACAGGCAACTGCGGCCCCTTCGCCCAGAACGAGTGTATTCGTTTTTTTGTTTAAATCTAGCGCTTTACAGGGATATTGATCGCCTACGTGTTTGCTATATATTTTTAATGCTTGCATTTGCGCAATTGAAAAGGCAGTTAATGGGGCTTCACTGGCGCCCACTAAAAATTTAGTTGACATTCCAGCTCGTAACCAGGCCACACCATTTAACAGGGCGTGTAGGGCAGTAGAGCAAGTTACAGAATGTGAAATTTCGGGTCCTTGTGCTTGTAAATCATGACCTACCCAACTCGAAATATTGCCCAAAGTTGTTGTCGGAGAGGTAAGTGTTGGCGTTTTGCCTGTTTTTAAAAATTGCTCGTGGTACTTTTCAAATAATGCTGTGGTGCCTCGCGACGAGCCAATATTTATGCCAAAAACATCGGTAGCCGACCAATTGGCTTTTTGAACTGCTTTACGCGAAACATATATCGCAAAGAGTACCGCATTATCTAATTCTTTATATTTTGAGTCTGAATTTTTTAAAGCTAAAATTTCATTTTTTTCCCAATCGGGTAGCGTCCCTACAGGAATGCTTTGGCTTCCAATTTGTTGGTTAAAAAGGAGTGTGTTTTTGTTTTTATAATTTTTCCAAACTGCAGCAGCACCTGATCCTAAGGAAGATACAGAGTAAATAGATGTAATAGCGATTTTTTTATGCATGGTTTGATTTAGCTAAAAAAAATAGCACTTTAAAACAGTTAATTTTTAGACAAATTTAGATTATTTCTAGAGCATTTTCGATAGTTTGATACACTTTTTGCAATTGTTTTTCTGTAATTATATAAGGAGGTAAAATGTAAACAGTGCTTCCAGCAGGGCGAAGTATAACGCCATTTTCGATAAAATAGTTGTACAGTTTATTGCGCATAGTGCCGTAATAACTTTCGTGATTTTCGGTTTTAATTTCTAGTGCAAAAATAACACCTAAAACCCGTGTTGTTTTTACTTTGGAATGGTTCATTATTTTATTTTGAAATTCTTGATGACAAGCAGTTATTTTTTGAATAGCATCTTGAATTTCAGGGGTTTCTAATATCGAAATACTTGCCAAAGCTGCTGCACAGCCGGTCGGATTTGCTGTAAAAGAATGTCCATGAAAAAAAGCTTTGTTCACATCATCATCCAAAAAACCATCAAAAATTTGTTGGGTAAAGCTGGTTATCGCCATCGGAATTGTACCGCCAGTTAACGCCTTCGATAAACACAACATGTCGGGCTGTTGCATTAAATAATCGGACGCAAAAGTTTTACCAGTTTTGCCAAAACCCGTCATTACTTCATCTGCAATGGTAAAAACGTCATTTTGCCTGCAAAGGGCTATCATTGTGTCTAAAATTTCAGGCTCGTACATAACCATTCCTGCAGCACCAAGACACAGGGGCTCAAAAATAAAAGCAGCATATTCGTTGGTTTGTAGCAAAATACGCAGTGCACTTAAACTTTCTTGTTCTTTACCCATAACTGGCACAGGAATTCGGGTTACTTCAAGTAATGAACCCTGAAAGGCTTGGGTAAAAAAAGTAATTCCGCTGGCTGCCATGGCACCAAAAGTATCACCGTGAAAAGCATCTTCAAACGCAATAATTTTATATCGCCTTTGGTTTTTATTATAAAAAAACTGTAGCGACGCTTTTAAAGCAACTTCAACCGCACTAGAACCGTTATCTGAAAAGAATAATTTTTTTTGATTTTTTGGTAAAATGCTTAACAACTTTTCTGCTAATTCCACAGCGGGTTTGTTGGTGAATCCTCCAAAAAGCACGTGCTCTAAAGTAGTTAATTGCTTATAAATTGCCTCTGCCATAATGGGGTTCGCGTGTCCATATGGGTTTACCCACCAAGATGCAATGGCATCAATATATTCTTTGCCATTTTCATCCCATAATAACGCAGCTTTTCCTTCTACAATGGCGGGGAGTAATCCGATTTTTTGGTGCTGCGTATAAGGATGCCAATTATACAATTGGTCTTTTTCTGAAAGTGTCATTTAGTCTTTTGGTTTGCCGCTTAATGCGAATCTACAGTAACAAAGGTATCTATTTTTGACGTAACGTACAAGAACAGATAGTGCTTTGAAGTTTGTTCATAAGTGTTTAGTCGTAAAATAATGGGTGCAGTGGTATTTTGTATTTATTGTTTATAGTTTTTGGTTACTTTTAATCTTCTATATTATGATTTTTTTACAAGTTTTTTAGTAAAGTAAACAATGGGTTTTATTGTAATCAAATACAAATGGCTTACAAATTCATTAAATTATCTCTGAATAAATCGGCATAATAGCGAATATTATTTTGATCAAAATAAGGTTCATTTTCAATTCGTCCTATATATTTTGCTTGTGTTTTTTTTAAAATAATTTCCTCTGTAGCCTGGTTCTCATCTCCCGAAAACAGTATTCCTGTAACAGCGATTCCTCTGTTTTTTAAAACTTCTAACGTTAGTAAAGTATGGTTGATACTTCCTAAATAATGGCGCGAAATTATAATTATTTTATAATCGGGTTGAATTAAATCAATGATGCAGTTGGTGGCATTTATTGGAACTAAAACTCCTCCTGCTCCTTCAATTACTAAAGTGTTTGTTGTAATTGGCTCGATAATTCTTGATAATTCTATTACAACTCCGTCAAGTTGCGCTGCATAATGTGGGCTTGCGGGTGTGGTTAACGCATAGGAATTATCGTAATAGTGCGATTTTTTGTTTGAAACTAATTTTTGCACTTTTAAAGTGTCCGAATTGTTTAAATCTCCTGCTTGAATGGGTTTCCAATAATCTGCTTGCAAGGCTTCAACTAGTATTGCTGATGCAATAGTTTTTCCTACATCGGTGCCAATTCCGGTTATAAATAATTTCATTTTATAATGTTTTACCTTGTTTTGATTTTATGCCTCAGTGACATTGGTATATTAAATAGTATCGTTTAAAACACAAACGTGCATAAAAATTGTAGTGCGTCAAAAATTTCTTCTTCTGTATTATAATTATGCAAACAAAAACGTAGTCGCTCCTGACCTTCGGGCACTGTTGGCGATAATATGGGTTTAACATCAAATCCTGATTTTTGAAATTCGAGTGCTATATTTTTTACTTGGTTGTTTCCAGAAAATATTGCCGATTGAATGGCTGATTTACTGCGTATAAAAACTTGTTTTAAACTCAATAATTGCTTCTGCTGATTGAAAAAATTTATATTATTTCGAAGTTGAGCAAGGTTTTTTGGTTGCTTTTCTAATTCTTGATATGCCATATAAATTGATGCAACCGAATGCGGTGAAAGTGCGGTTGTGTATATAAAACTTCGGGCAAAATTAATTAAATAGTTTTTTAAATCGTTACTTCCTACTATTGCAGCTCCGTGGCATCCAAGGCCTTTTCCAAACGTTATTATTCGTGCAAACACCTCATTTTGTAAATGTAATTGTTGCACCATTCCTTCTCCTTTGTTGCCAAAAACCCCTAATGCATGTGCTTCATCTATTACTAAATGACAGTTATAATTAGTTGATAGCAACGTTAATTCATTTAAATTTGGAGTATCACCGTCCATCGAAAAAACACTTTCGGTCACTATATAAAGGTCGTAAATTTCGGATTTAAATTTTTTAATCAATTGCTCTAAATGCTCAAAATTATTGTGTTCATATTTATAAGATTTTGCTTTACTCATCATAAGTCCGTCTCGAATTGAAGCATGAACCAATTCGTCATACAAAATGATATCATTTCGCTGTGGTACTGAATTAAAAAATCCTAGGTTAGCATCGTATCCTGAATTAAAAATTAAGGCTGCTTCTGATTGATGAAAAGTAGCTATTAAAAGTTCGGTTTGCTGATATAGAACATGATTTCCCGATAATAATCGCGAACCTGTTGCACCGTTTATTTTAATTTTATGGTCAATTAAAAATTGATGTGTTTGGTCAAAAAGAGTTTCTGATTTCGCAAATCCAAGATAATCATTTGATGAAAAATCGATTAAACAATTTGGTGCTGTGAGCTCTCGCAACGAATTATTTTGTTGCCTACTATTTAATTTGTTTTGTAAACTTTTAGGGAATTTCATTTTACAAATTTATTAAAATTAAAGTTGTTTTATAATCTTTAAAAAACAATTTACTATTTTTACTTTTTATAAAATTTTTTGCCATGAATGTTGCACTACTTCAAATTAATTTGGTGTGGGAAAATCCTGCCGAGAATCGAAAGAATATACGTTTAAAAATAAATAATCTACCTGAGGGTATTGATTTAATTGTACTTCCCGAAATGTTTACCTCGGGTTTTACAATGAATCCAAAGTTGGTTGCCGAGCCTATGGATGGTACCACCATAAATTGGTTAAAAATCATTGCAAAAACTAATAATTGTGCAATTACGGGAAGCCTAGTCATTAAAGAAAATGATATGTTTTATAACAGAATGGTTTTTGTATATCCAAATGGTGATGTAAAAAAATATGATAAAAAACATCTTTTTACATTAGCAAGCGAAGATAATGTATATCAAGCGGGTTGCGAAAAGGTGATTGTTGATTATAATAATTTTAAAATATGTTTACAAATATGTTACGATTTGCGTTTTCCTGTTTTTTCTCGAAATACTGAAAACTATGATCTGTTAATTTACGTGGCAAGTTGGCCAAAAATTCGAGTTAACGCCTGGAACAGTTTGTTACAAGCACGAGCCATCGAAAATTTATGTTATACAATTGGCGTAAACCGTATCGGAGTTGATGGCAATAATTTAGAGTATACTGGACAATCTCAAGTAATCGATTTTTTAGGAAATTATCTTGTTGCGCCTTGCGAAGCGGATGCTTTTTTTACAACAAATTTGCTAGTAGCGCCACAAAATGAAATGCGAAAAAAACTTAATTTTTTAAACGACAAAGATGATTTTGTTTTAAAAAAGTAGTCCATTACTGTCGTAAACGGCTAAATGTTGCAATAAACAGCATTTTTTACTTTTGTAAATTTGGGTGTTCCCTGCGTGCTACTTGTCATTTAATAACAGGTCGGTGTTTTTATTACTATTTTTTTAAGGCAGAAAAAGACATAAAAAAGTATTTTTTACTTGAAACAAAGTGTAGTATACTCCAATGGATTTAAAAGCAAAGCGAGTTAATTCTTTTCGCACAAAGCGAAATTATATAAAAATTTAACGTTTTAAATTAAACGGTTGTTCTACATCCCAATTGGCACGAACGTCAATTTCTTTCGAAAAATACAGCACCTCTTCGGCTTGTCGAAGCAATATAAAATCACCAGAATCCCAAATGCCATTTTTATTGTCATCATAAATCACACGCAACAGTATCTTTTCGGGCTCTATTAAATCAAAGTAAATTTCTGTATTTTTTTCAGAGATGGTGCTGTGCAAAACTTTCCCGTCTTTATTTATCAGTTCAACGATAATCGGAAATCGTTGTACGTTTTCTAATTTTACACGTAAATTACCATAATCGGATGTGTTTTTTGTCGAAAAATTATATGTTAAAGTATCATTTTGGCTTTTGAAAAAATCTACAACAGCTCCGGGAAATAATTTTAATTTATATTTTTGTAAGGGTTCTTTCGAAAATAAAAATTTGAATTCTTGGTTGTATTCGTCATATTCCGTTTTAAATTTTACAGCAATGGAATCTTTATTTAATAAAATCATTTTTGTAGGTTCAAAAAGCAGTAAAGGTGTCGACGCTTTTAACGAATAATTTTCGCGAAGCGGCAGCGTTGAATTAAATTTTGGTGTTAAAGTAAGTGTGTCTTTCTTCTGGTTTTTTAGTTTTAAATCTACTAGTTTAGTATAATTATTGTTTATAATTTTAATTTTTATCGAGTCTGTTTTAGCATCTTTAAACCAAATTTGAAGTGAATCTTTATCGGCAAATTTGGTAACGATACAAGGCAACTTTATTTTATTTTTAATGATTTCAACTTTTGGATTGTTTGGTTTTCCTTCATAACCAACAATAATTTTGTTTCCTGATGCCTGATTTGTCGTTGCTATTTTAAAAATAGGTTGTTGTTTAAATAATTCTATTTCGTAAAGCGTATCGTTTGGTAGCGTTATAAATTCTTTAATAAATCCAATTTTATCTTTTTTTACATCAAATTTGTTGTTGTTATTTTCGTCTTTTAATGCTAAAAGTCGGTACTTGCCCGGTTTTAGGTTTTCAAGTTGAACAGTTTTTAAACTGTCTAAAGTATTGGTTAAATAACGTGGTACTTCTTTGTAAACCGCTGAATCAGTATATTTTTCATTCACTTCGTACAGCATTATCGATACAAAACTTGGTGTTTTTAAATCTATTGCATCAGTAACTTTTGCTTTTAATTTTAATGAGTCTATTTGGTTTCCTGTTGAAAAAACATATTTAAATTGCCGCAATATATTGTCTTCGTTATTGTCTTCAATACTGTTTCCAAAGTTAAAACTGTAGGTTGTATTTGGAATTAATGTATCTAAAATCTTAATTTTGATTTCGCGACTTGCTGTATATGGTGAAATTTCAGGCGCATTTTTCATTGGTGGTGAAATAATGAGCTGTTTGGCTACGTTTTTCAGTTTTATATACTCATCAAAATTCAATTTTATTTCTTTAGGAGTACTATTTTTTGAAAAATTTTTTGGAAAACTTGAGCTTAAAACAGGTGCTAAAGTATCTTTTAATCCGCCATTAATAGCGCCTCTTTTGGCACAACTAAAAGTTAAAATTAGCAAAGATAAGGCAATAATTTGAAAATAATTTTTATACATCAATTGGTTGTTTTTATCGCAAAATAACAATTTTAATTTTGTTAATGACGCGATTTTAAGAAAATAATAATTACATCCCTTTACTCATTGCCATACAGATAATGCTAAGTCGAGCACCCGGAATTTTTAGCAATTCTTTTCCGCAACTTTCTAATGTGGCTCCAGTTGTAATGACATCGTCAATTAATAAAAAATGCTTGTCATGAAAATCGGCTGTCGCACTAGCACTAAAAATGTGTGAAACCGATTCAGATCTATCTAAAATATTTTTTCTAGTTTGCGTCTTCGTATATTTATCTCGTATTAATAGCAATTCTTTTATGGGTATTTGTAAACTTTCTGACAGTGCTTTTCCAAAACTCGCCACTTGGTTATAACCTCTTTTTTTAAGTCTTTTGGCATGTAAAGGAACAGGAATAATATAATCAACATCATGTAAAACTAAATTGTTTTGTAATTCATCAGCGTACCAAAAGCCAAGCATTTCGCCAATTTCTTGGTGACCTTTGTATTTCAGTTTATGAATTAATTCTTGTACAATCCCTTTTTTTTGAAAATACAATAGCGCACTCGCATGTTCGATGTCTAATTTGCCATAAAACTTTAAAAATGCCTCGTTATTAGGAATCTTGTGTTGGTTTGTTAGCGGAAGATCATGTCGGCACTCAGTGCAAATTACGTGTTCGGTCACTATTAAAATGGCATTGCAACCAGCACACGCTTTTGGAAAAAAAAGGTTGATAATACTTTGAAGCATACGTAATTATTAATAAATAAAAGTAGTTCAAATACCAACAGCATCAAAATTAAAATTTAATTCATTTTTACTGTTAATTTTTATATTTTTGCACTATTATGGCAAAACAGGACGATTTATTTAAAAATGTGATTTCGCATGCAAAAGAATACGGATTTATTTTTCCGTCGAGCGAAATTTATGATGGTTTAAGTGCAGTATATGATTATGCACAAAATGGTGTAGAGTTAAAAAAGAACATTCGCGAGTATTGGTGGAAGGCGATGGTGCAAATGAACGAAAATATTGTAGGGTTAGATGCGGCTATATTGATGCATCCAACCACCTGGAAAGCTTCTGGCCATGTTGATGCGTTTAATGACCCATTGATTGATAATAAAGATTCTAAAAAAAGATATCGAGCCGACGTTTTAATAGAAGATTTTGCTGAAAAACTAAATCAAAAAGCCGAAAAAGAAATAGAAAAAGCAAGTATTCGTTTTGGCGACACCTTTAATCGAGCTGAATTTGTTTCGACCAATGTTCGAGTAATCGAATATTTGTCGCGTAAAAACGAAATTTTGGCACGTATGGGAAAATCGTTAGCTGACGGAAATTTAGAAGATGTAAAAAACCTAATTGACGAATTAGAAATTGCATGTCCAGAATCAGGATCTAGAAATTGGACTGATGTGAAGCAATTTAATTTGATGTTTGGTACAAAACTAGGTGCATCAGCCGAAAGTGCCATGGATTTGTACTTACGTCCAGAAACAGCTCAGGGCATATTTGTAAATTTTTTGAATGTTCAAAAATCAGGACGAATGAAAATTCCGTTTGGAATTGCACAAACAGGTAAGGCCTTTAGAAATGAAATAGTTGCACGACAATTTATATTCAGAATGCGTGAATTTGAACAAATGGAAATGCAATTTTTTGTAAAACCCGGAGATGAAATGCGGTGGTATGAACACTGGAAAACAGCCCGATTGAACTGGCATTTGTCTTTAGGTTTAGGCAAACAAAATTACCGTTTTCACGATCACGATAAGTTGGCGCATTATGCCAACGCTGCTGCGGATATTGAATTCAATTTTCCGTTCGGATTTAAAGAATTAGAAGGAATTCATTCAAGAACTGATTTCGATTTAAAAGCACACCAAGAATTTTCGGGAAAAAAATTACACTATTTTGACGCCGAAGAAAACAAAAATTATGTTCCCTATGTTGTCGAAACTTCTGTTGGATTAGACAGAATGTTTTTGGCGGTTTTTGCTACTTCGTTAAAAGAAGAAACTTTACAAGACGGTTCGACTAGAACAGTTTTAAAACTACCATCGGTTTTAGCACCAACAAAAGTGGCAGTTTTACCTTTAATTAAAAAGGACGGATTGCCAGAGGTTGCTCGAAAAATTATTGATAATTTGAAATGGAATTTTACCGTGGCTTATGACGACAAAGATGCTGTCGGACGCCGATACAGACGTCAAGATGCATTAGGAACTCCTTTTTGCGTTACAGTAGATCACCAAACCCTAGAAGATCAAACAGTTACTATAAGACATAGAGATACTATGAAGCAAGACCGAGTGAAAATAGCTGATTTACAAGAAATTATAGACGCTGATGTATCTGTTAAAAACTGGTTAAGCAAAATATAAAAAATGCATAATAAAATTTAATAGCGGCTTTTAAAAGTAGTAAAGGCCGTTACTAATTTTTTAATGTTACCGATTTTAATAATAAATGTTTAAAAACGTAATTTTCTTTTTTTAACTTTGAGTTTGATTTTATTGACTTCTTATTTGTGTAAATAGTTTCTGTTGTGCTATTTAAAACTGTCACTTTTTTAATTTCAGGTAAAACTACTGATTGCTTGAAAGTGTTATTTTTAAAATAAAATTCAATTTTTTGTAAAGCATTTTCGTTTAAGGTGTAATTGGCACTACTGCCTTTGTTTTCGCAAGTTATTATATCGGCATTTTTTAGTTCTGTTAAATGTTTAAATATAGTAGATTGTGAGAGTGGAATTAAATTCATAATTGTACTTCCACAGCACGTTTTTTCGGTCTTTAATAAATTTATAATTTCAAATCGGGCAGGATGTCCAAGTGCTTTTAACATATTTGCCATTTCGGTAGTGGCATCAGAAAAAATGCCCTTAGTAGTAGTTGTACCCATATTTTATACTTAAAAATTTATTACAAAATTAAAGTTAAATCTTACGGAACAATAATACAAAAAAACCTAATACACTGAATGCATAATTATTAAAATTTTTTCATTAATATTAGAAACAAAACAATTTTTAGTAAAAACCCTTACCTAATTTTGTTTATTCAATAACTTTAGTAGTTATTTCAAGAATTTTTGCCAACTTGTGTTAAATTTTCAATTTTGTAGCTAATTTTCTTCCAATGCGTCCCAGCCTCTTGCTCTTAAAGGTATTTTTGTATTGGCTCTTGTTATTAAATGTATTCCTTCGCTTTCTTGGGTCATGTGACCAATAATGGAAAAGTTCGGATTGCCCTTTATTTTTTCAAAATCATCCATCGCAATGGTAAATAATAATTCGTAATCTTCTCCACCATTTATGGCAACGGTTGTACTGTCTATATCAAATTCTTCACATACCGAAATAAACTGCGGGTCGACAGGTATTTTATCTTCATACAAATTGCAACCTACTTTTGATTGCTTACAAATATGAATAATTTCTGATGATAATCCGTCGGAAATATCAATCATTGCTGTGGGTTTTATTTCTAAAGCGTGCAATAAAGTGCGCACGTCGGTTCTTGCTTCTGGTTTTAATTGCCGTTCTATGAGGTAAGTATAGGCATCAAGATCGGGTTGCGAGTTAGGATTTACTTGAAATACTTGCTTTTCGCGTTCTAATACTTGTAAGCCCATATAAGCCGCACCAAGATCGCCTGAAACAACTAATAAATCTGTTTGTTGCGCTTTGCTGCGATATACCAATTCGTCATTATTGGCTTCACCAATGGCAGTTATAGAAATGATTAATCCTTTTTGAGATGAGGTAGTGTCGCCACCAATTACATCTACTTTATAAACTTGTGAGGCATGTGCAATTCCGTCAAATAGTTCTTCTAACGCCTCTAAAGGAAACCGGTTAGAAACCGCCACAGAAACAGTTATTTGCGTAGGCTTTGCATTCATGGCACATATATCACTAAGGTTGGCAACTACTGCTTTGTAACCCAAATGTTTTAAGGGCATATATGCCAAGTCAAAATGAACGCCTTCGATTAATAAATCAGTAGAGACAACAATATTTTTATCTTTAAAATCTAACACAGCTGCGTCATCGCCAATTCCTGTTAAAGTAGAAGGTTGTTTTATGTCAAAATTTTTGGTTAAATGGGCTATTAATCCAAATTCACCAAGTTGTGACACATCGGTACGTGGTTGGTTTTTATCTTCAATCATAAAGGTGTTTTTTATAGTTGCAAAGGTACAAAGTAAAAAAGGGTAATTTCAATCGAAAGTACCCTTTTTTATTTTTTATCTTTTTAAAGCAAAATGTCCTTTTAATTGTTTTGGCTCGCCTTTTATTTCGTAATCCAGTACAAACCAATAATCGGTTGATGGGAGCTCTTTTCCATTAAAAGTTCCATCCCAACCTGGCGAACCTGGTACTATTTGTTTTATTAGCTTGCCAAATCGATCAAAAATTGAAATCTTAGAATTGGGTTTAAATGACAAATCAAAAATGTTCCAAGTGTCGTTATAATTATCGCCGTTGGGCGTAAAAAATTTTGGATAATTAATTAATTTAAAAGGAATTGCCGTAATACCACAGTTATTTTTAGTGTCTTTAATGTATAGTATATGGTCACCAGAGCTAAGGTCATTAAACACGCTGTTGTTTTGATACGCAATTCCGTCTACTTGATAAATATAGGTTCCGTATCCGTTTAGGTCAATCACAGAGGCTAAAGTGCTATCATCAAAATAACTACTTACTAAAACATCGGCGGCAGCGCTACTTGATTTATCAATAACAACATCAGTATCGCTGTAATTGCAATTTAAACCGGATTCTGGTTGAAGCTTATTTGTTTTTATTGTATAAGTGCCAGGTACAGTTGCAGTATAACTTGAACCTGTTCCGATTTGCAAACCATTCAAAAACCAATTTACAGTAAACTCAGCAGGATTTAAACCAGATTGCATTGTATAGGAGCCAAGTGAATTGCCAGTTGCATAATCTACACAAATAACACCACTTTGTACAGCAAGTTTTAGCAACGGATTTATTTTTATATTGAACGAATTTTCTGATTTACAGTTGCTATTGGAGGCGTTGGCTGCATGAACGAAAAGCGTTTGCGATGTAGTAATTTTATCATTGGCAAAGTAAGCTGTACCTTGTTTGTTGCTTTGGGTAAAATAATTATTATTTATAGATAAAGCAGGTAGCGTATAGCTGTTACAAGCTTCTACATTATCGGGTTTATCAGCAGCAGGTGTGGTTGATACCGTAATTATAAAACTTTTTTCATCAAAACAGTTTCGCGGAATGTCGCCTTTTGAAGCGTACACATAAATAGTTTTGGGCGACGTTGCTGGCGTAATGGTGTATTGCGATGGTAAAAGTGGGTTTACACCGTTGGGGTTATTAAAATAATTTCCTACTGTAAGCGATGGTAATGTGTAACTATCGCATGCATCGATGTTAGTAAAAGTACCTACACTGATGTAATTTACATACACGTCAAAAAAATGTTCTGCCGGACAGTATGTGGCATCTGGCAAAATATTATTGTAAATATATATTCGAGTGTTTGAAAAAATTGATGTTCCTGCTGCTAATTCTACGCCTGTGCCGCCAGCCTCTGTATAGTATTTGCCTTTAGTTAAAACTGGTAATTGATAACTTATAGCACATTCATATTTGTCTTCTGGATATCCGTTTAACGTTACCGGCGTTTTTATGGTTATTTTAAAACTATTTTCTTTAGTACAGATGCCGTTATTTTTATACACATAAACAGTACGTGTGGAAGTTATTTCGGTATATGCCCCAATAATTCCTCCTTGTCCACCAGGTAAAAAATAATAATCGCCGTTTGTTAGCGGTGGCAAATAATAACTACCGCAACTTGTTATGTCTGTGCGAGCATCAATTATTGGATTGGGTTGTATTGTAATATCATACTTTAAATTATCGGCACAATTTGAACCATTTGTTGTTGTAGCAAAAAAATACACAATTTGTGGCGTTGAAATTGGCGTTAAAGGATTTAATAATAACCCTTGGCCTTGAGGTTGAGAATAATAACCTCCAAAAGTAATAGCAGGCAGGATATAAGGACAACTTGTTACCGCCATAAATAAAGATGTGTCAATTATTGATACTGTAAACGATACTTCATTAGTACATTGCCCATCATCATAATAATTATAGATCGTTAATGGCATTGTTACAGGAACAACGGTTGCATTGGGTAATGTAGCAGATGTGGCAGTAATAATTGTTCCGGTAGGAAATGAAATTCCTGCTGCTCCAGCGTTCATAAAGTAGTTTCCAACAGTTGGTGCAGGAAGTGTATAGCTTGAACATACAACAACATTTGAAATAGGGTTTATAATCGGTAACGAAAAAACAACAATATTTTTTGGTTCGTCTCTACAAACTACGCCATTTATAACCGCATAAAAATAAATAGTTTGACTTGTTGTTAATGTTGTACCAGCGGGTAAAAGTGTTCCTAAGCCGCCTGCTGCTGTATAAAAATTTCCGGCGGGTGGTGCCGAAATTATGTATTTTGCGCAACCTGATGGCGGAATCACGTACTCATCAATTAAAGTTACCGTAAAACTACTTTCTTTGGTACAACCTGCTGCTGTAGGACCATTGAAAACATAGATAGTGGCGGTATCGGTTACGGTATAAGGTAAAGTGATAAGTGTTCCGGAACCGCTTGGACCGCCTGTTTGGGTGTAATAGGTACCGTTGACTAGTGGAGGTAAAACATATGAACTACATTCTATAACATTTGCAACGGTATCTACAATTGGTGATGGATTGATCATAATCATAAAACTCGTTGTTCCAAAACATCCTGGTAAATTAGTGTCGTTGGCTCGAACGTATATTGTAGTAACTGCTCCAACAGGTAAAGTAGCGTTCGGTATGGGATCAGGTAGTGGGTTAGTATTGTTTTGAGCCTCTGCTGCGCTAGTAAAAAAAGATAGCGAATAATCTGCAGCTGATAAGCCATTTAATAGGGTATTTGTTTGGGTAACGAAATTTACAGGCAATTTATTTTCACAATAATTCATTGTATATGGTGCAGCCAAAGTTACTTGAGGCTTTTCAATTAAATTAAATTGATACACTGCATTACAAAAAGTATTATCGGCTATTTTTTTTATTTTAATGTAAATAGTTTGTCCGCCGGCACTTTGATAATTAGATATTTGTGTGGCGGTAATAGCGCTTGTAAGTGCTGCATCGGCATAGTATTCAAGACTATAAATAGCAGCATTTATTCCTAAAACTGCAGCATTGTTTTGCGATAAATTAAAGCTGTTTAAAGCTGCACCGTTATTACAACTTATTATATCGGGAGGGTTGGTTACTAGTAAATTAGTCAAAACAATGGTGTCTGATAAAACGCATGTTCCTGAAGTCGCCAAAACCGAATAAGTCCCTGGTTGTGTAGCGTTGTAAGTTGCACTTGTGGCACCTATTATTGGGCTTCCGTTTAGCGACCATTGATGGGTAAATGATGCATTTAAATTTGTTTTTAAATTTACCGAATTTCCTTGGCAAATATTTTGATCAGGTCCCAAATCTAAGGTTGTCACAAAACTACCGCCTTTTATTAATACCGCAGAGTCAAAATTAGCATCTTTATAATCTCCAATAACCAATCGTATTCGGTAATTGTCATTTGGCACTACATAAGATGAGGCGTTTAACACCGTTGTTACACCCCTCATATTTAAGTCAGATGCCGATGGGTTTGTAACGTTATATTTACTAAAAAAAATAGGATAGCTAGAAGTACAATTCGGATTGTTTATTGTATTGCGAATAGATTTTACAGTTACAGGCAAATTAGTTCCTGGTACAACTGCTAAATTTGTAGTTACATTAGTGGTTAAGTTTGTAATTAAAAACGCAAATACATCAATTAAACCGCATTGGTACTTACCATATTCGTTGGAAGCAAATACAAAATCAAAACTAAATTTATTAGACACTGGTACAAAGTCAAATTGCAAAAAACCTACATCGGTTATGGGCTCTGTTTGACCGCCACTAGCACTTAATTGCTGCAAAAATGGGTCGGTAGCAGTATTGTCCTGCGTGCTTTCATTAGCTCCGGTATATTGGCCTTCGGTCATTTTGGCAGTACCACTTCGTATAATAATACCTTCGCTTAATGAAAAATTTGATGCCGATTTGTTGAAATAACCAACACTCGATGCTGATGAAGATAAAAAATTAGTAGCATTAATACAGTCATTATTACCTAACAATACGTTTCGTACCAATTGTTGGTTGTTATATGTTGTAACATCAACCGCAATTCCTTGCGAAAACACAAAACAGACTTTAATTAAAAGGCATAATAAAATATTTTTTTTCATAAGTACATTATTTTTGTTTTAATAGCAAAGCACGGGTTTAATCGCATTTGTAATATACGGGGTACAAGCAATAATAGTAACGGATATATTATGCTCTGCCACATACACATGTTTATAGTAGTTTGCCTTGTAGTATTGGCAACACCGTATGGGTCAAATATTAATTATTTGGCGTAAAAATTATGCGTTATTAATAATTTATGCCGATTCGTATTAAGTTATTTTTAATAACTGTAAAAGTATAATTTTATTTTATTTTGAGCTCTTTTTAATAAATTTTATTCAAATACTTATTCACAACGGGCTTTTTAAATAGTTTTAAAACTAAGGTTTTTATAAAAAAGTTATGTTCGGTTTACTGCTTTCAAAGCTCATAAAATAATACAAAACTATTTTGTATAAATTTGAAACTAAGTTACAATTTTAAAGGTAATTACCGCCTATAAACTGCAAAACTTTTACTAAAATTTATTATTATATCTTGTTTTTGATTATTATTTCGGTAATATTTTATGTTGCTCATTTACATTGCAGGTTTTTGCACTTTTGTTTTATAACTACTTAGGCTTGTTGCGCTTCATATAATAGGTTTTTAGTTACTATAAAATATTTATTTTTTGTAAATAGTTCTTTTAATTAATCGCAATAGTAGTTTTAAAAAACAAAAAACCCATCAACTTTAGTTAATGGGTTATATACTATAAATAGCAATGAACTTTAATCATTCAATTTTAAAACAGCCATAAATGCCTCTTGCGGAATTTCGACATTACCTACTTGGCGCATGCGTTTTTTACCTTTCTTTTGTTTTTCAAGTAATTTTCGTTTTCGCGATATATCACCGCCGTAACATTTTGCGGTAACGTCTTTTCGCAGTGCCTTAATAGTTTCGCGAGCAATAATTTTGGCACCAATTGCGGCCTGAATCGGAATGTCAAATTGCTGACGTGGAATTAATTCTCGTAATTTCTCTGTCATTTTTTTACCAATATGGTACGCATTATCGGCATGTATCAATGCCGAAAGCGCATCAACAATTGTAGCGTTCAACAATACATCGACTTTCACCAAATTAGATGTTCGCATGCCAATTGGCGAATAATCAAACGAAGCATATCCTTTTGAAACGGTTTTCAATCGATCATAAAAATCAAAAACAATTTCTGCCAAAGGCATATCAAAATTTAATTCTACTCGTTCTGTTGTTAGATAGGTTTGGTTTGTAATTTGACCTCGTTTTTCAATACACAAGCTCATTACGTTGCCAACAAAATCTGCTTTTGTAATAATTGTAGCCTTAATGTATGGCTCTTCAACACGATCTAATCGCGAAGGTTCTGGTAAATCTGACGGATTATTAACTACAAAAGGAACATCAGGATCTTTTTTGGTATAGGCATAATAAGAAACGTTGGGCACGGTCGTAATTACGGTCATATTAAATTCACGCTCTAAACGTTCCTGAATAATTTCCATGTGCAACATTCCTAAAAAACCGCATCGAAAACCAAAACCTAAAGCAGCCGAACTTTCGGGCACAAATATCAATGATGCATCATTTAACTGCAATTTTTCCATCGATGAACGCAAATCTTCATAATCTTCGGTATCAACAGGATAAATACCCGCAAAAACCATTGGTTTCACATCCTCAAAGCCTACAATCATATTGGTAGTAGGGGTTTTGGCATCGGTTAATGTATCACCCACTTTTACTTCCTTAGCTTCTTTAATACCAGAAATTAAATAGCCAACATCTCCAGTCGAAATTACGTTTTTTGGAACTTGATTTAATTTTAAAGTTCCCACTTCATCAGCAAAATATTCGTTGCCGGTAGCCATAAACTTTATTTTTTGACCTTTTTTAATTTCGCCATTTTTTACCCTAAAAATAACCTCAACTCCGCGAAACGGATTATAATGCGAATCAAAAATTAATGCCTGCAAAGGCTCGTCTTTATTGCCTTTAGGGTGCGGAATTTTTTCAATAATTGCGGCCAAAATGTTTTCTACTCCAAAACCAGTTTTACCCGATGCATGAATAATATCTTCAAGTTTACAACCCAGCAAATCAATAATATCATCGCTCACCTCTTCAGGATTGGCACTTGGTAAATCAACCTTATTTAAAATCGGAATAATCTCTAAATCATTTTCTAAAGCCAAATACAAGTTCGATATTGTTTGCGCTTGAATGCTTTGTGCAGCATCAACTATTAATAAAGCACCTTCGCAAGCCGCAATAGATCTTGAAACTTCATAACTAAAATCAACATGACCCGGTGTATCAATCAAATTTAAAATATATTCTTCACCTTTATACGTATATTCCATCTGTATGGCATGACTTTTAATAGTAATGCCTCGTTCACGTTCCAAATCCATACTATCCAATAGCTGTGCCTTTTCCTCGCGAGCAGTTACCGTTTGCGTTGCCCCTAAAAGACGGTCTGCAAGTGTACTTTTTCCGTGATCAATGTGTGCAATAATGCAAAAATTTCGTATGTGTTTCATCTTTTGTTTATTCAAATAATTTGGGCGCTTTCGCAAGGGCGAACCGGGCTTTTCGCTATATCTTTTGTTTTTTTTAAGAAAAAAAACAAAAGGATACCGCTTCAATCCCTAGCGCTAATCGCAGTGCTAACCGATTGTTAAAAGCAAAGGTAACGTAAAACTTTGTAAAACAAGGTAGTGTTTAACTTTTGTTGAAGCTATAATTATACTTTTTTGTTTTTTTTAATCTAAAATATTAATTATAAATCAGTGTACAACTACAACGGTCACTTTTTATTTTTGAGGTTTGTTTCGATAGTACAACTATTTATATAAAGTTTTTTAAAGTAATTGCTTTGTAAATTTTTTTTCAATTTAGAGCAAAATTATTTTAGCAAACAGTACAAATAAATTTTCCGTATTTTTGCAAAATGGAAACCAATAGACAAAAAAAAATAGGGGGCGTACTCCAAAACGATTTAGTAGATATTTTGCAAGGTGAAATTCGTAAAAACGGTATTTCAAACCTTGTAATATCGGTATCTAAAGTAATTGTAACTACCGATTTAGGAGTAGCACGCGTTTACTTAAGCATTTTTCCAACCGAAAAAGCAACCGAAACCTTAGCAGCAATCAAATCCAATTCACAGTTAATTAAACATGATTTATCGCAACGAGTAAAATTACAATTACGAAAAGTTCCGAATTTGTCTTTTTATATCGACGATAGTTTAGACTATATCGAAACTATCGATAATGCTTTAAAAATGAAAGAAAACCCAATCGAGAATCGAGAATTATTAGTCAAAAGAAAAAAACGTTAATAATTTGCATAATTTTTTGAAGTTCTTAATCGGTGCCTTAGGCACCAAATTCCGTAATAGCTAGTTGAATTTTCCTTTATACATCGCCAAAAGGTACTTGTTTAGCAAAAGCAAAAACAACGCCATTAATAGTATCAGCATTATTGCCGCCGTTGGAATTGTGGTTAGTGCCATGTCGCTGTTTGTGGTGCTTTCCGTATTTAGTGGTTTGCGCGACTTTAGTGTTCAATTTACCAATAATTTAGATCCTGATCTAAAATTAAATGCTACATCTGGTAAATCATTTTTTATTTCGCCTGCGCAAGTAATGCAATTAAAGGCTATCAATCAAATTCAGAGTTCTAGCAAAGTTATTGAAGAACGCGTGCTTTTTAATTTTGTTGACAAACAAATGGTGACCTACTTAAAAGGAGTAGACGCTAATTTTGTAAATGTAAACGGAACTTCTAAAAAAATATTTTCAGGATTTTGGCTAAAGCCTAATACCTACCAAGTTGTAATTGGTTATGGCATTGCTTCTAAATTATCGTTAGGGTTACTAGATTTTAATAATCAATTTGAAGTATATGTGCCAAAAGCCGGAAAAGGAACTATCGAAAACGAAGAAGACGCATTTAATAAATCGGTCCTAATTCCGGTAGGTATTTATAATATTAGCGATGATTTAGATTCAAAATATGTATTTGCCGATTTACAACTAACGCAGCAATTACTGCAATTTAAACCCAATCAGATATCGGGAATTGAAATTAAATTAAGACCTAACGCCAATAAAGAGGCGGTCATAAAAGAAATAGTAACAATTTTTGATAATAAAGTACAGGTTAAAACGCGCGAACAGCTAAACGAAACGATGTATAAAATGCTAAATACCGAAAATATTGCGGTATATTTAATATTTACTTTAGTCATCATTATTGCTTTATTTAATTTAATAGGCGCATTAATAATGATGATTTTAGATAAAAAAAATAATCTTAAAACACTAACTCATTTAGGCGTTGAACTAAAAAATCTAAGATTTATTTTTTTAATCCAAGGTGTATTGTTAAGTTTTTTTGGTGGTGTTATGGGTGTTATACTTGGTTGTATACTTGTAGTAGTGCAACAGCAAACTAATTTTATAATGGTTTCAGAGTCATTACCTTACCCAGTTGTATTTAATTTTTTTAATTTATTTGTTGTTTTGGCTACCATAGTATTATTAGGCTTCGCAGCAAGTTTAATAGCCAGTAGTCGGGTTAGTAAAACGTTACTTAAATAACGATAACAGGTTTTTAATTAAATACAAATGCACTGTATACGTCTTCAATTTCGTTTAAAAGGGCGTACAATTCATGCGCAAAATCTAAGGTAACCAAGCGCTGTTTGTATTCTTTAAACGAGTGAATCCCTTTAAAATAGTTCGTGTAGTGACGTCGCATTTCAACAATCCCTAAGCGTTCTCCTTTCCAATCCATACTCCAAGTAAGATGGTTTCGAGCGGCTTCTATACGGTCGTTCATTGTGGGTTTTGGCAAGTGCATCCCCGTTTCAAAATAATGCTTAATTTCGTTAAAAATCCACGGATAGCCTATTGCTGCCCGACCAATCATAATACCATCTAAACCATATTTGTTTTTATATTCAAGTGCTTTTTCGGGACTATCTATGTCGCCATTACCAAAAATAGGCATTGTTATTCGGGGGTTATTTTTTACCCGAGCAATATGTGACCAGTCGGAATGGCCTTTATACATTTGAGCCCTTGTGCGACCATGAACCGTTAAAGCTTGAACGCCAATATCTTGAAGTCGTTCGGCAACTTCATCAATGTTTATTGAATTATCATCCCAGCCCAAACGCGTTTTTACAGTTACAGGTAAATGGGTACTTTTAATAACAGCTTTTGTTAAGCGAATCATTAAATCAACATCTTTTAAAACGCCAGCGCCAGCACCTTTGCAAACTACCTTTTTTACGGGGCATCCAAAATTAATATCGACTAAATCAGGATGGACTGTTTCTACTATTTTGGCCGAAAGAGCCATCGCATCTTCGTCACCACCAAAAATCTGAATCCCAACAGGTCGCTCGTAATCAAAAATATCTAATTTTTGTACGCTTTTAATTGCATCGCGAATCAATCCTTCAGACGAAATAAATTCAGAATACATCATATCGGCACCATGGGTCTTGCATAATCTACGAAAAGGTGGATCGCTCACATCTTCCATTGGGGCTAAAAGTAGCGGAAAATCAGGTAAAATGATGTTGCCAATTTTGGGCATGTTTTTTAATTAAAATGAATAACAGTGCAAAAATAATCATTTATAAATTGCAATCAAATAAAAACGGAAGTATTACATAAAGCACTACTTCCGTTTCGGGTTTAGGTTGGTTTTTATTTAAAGCTTTGATGAAATGTCTTTACTGTATTTTTTAAGAATTGCGCGGGTCATTCCTAAATTAGCTTTTGATGAATCGACGGCTAAGTACACAAAATATTCACCATTATCAGATACATCAATAATGTGAAGTTGGTTAGTCAACGTGATTAAAACATCATCAATTTTTTCATTTAATCCTAATGCTTTAATTGCAGCAAATTTCGCTTTAATAACTTCTAAATTATAGATGGAGGCTGCTTCTGGGTTAAAAGTTGGATCAAGTGAAAGCGAACAATAAGACATTCCTGTTTTAATTTCGATAACAGAAACCGCAATAAAACCGTAAACATTCGTTTTAAATTCTTCCATCAAAGTGGTCAAAAAATCAGACATAATTGTTTGGTGTTTGTTAAAATAAACGTCTTTTATAAATCAAAAAATTTTAATAAGTAAATGTACATTGGTTCACTAAATTCTCCATTGCAAAGTGATAAAATAGTAATAAGTAAGGGTTTATTATTAAAAAATTTTAGGGAATACCTTGTTAATTTAAAAAAGTCATCAATCTTAAGTTACGATTGCAATTGTGTTATTTGTCAAACCTTTAGTTTTATTTTTCTAGTAGGTGTTGCACATTTTTTAAGTGTCAAAAAAATATCATTTATTGTTTGAAGTTTCGGTAATAACTATATTTAAGATGGGGTCTTTTTTAATATCGTAGCAAATTCAGCAACCGTTGTTGTTTTTTATTCAAAAAGATGTTGTACCATTTCTTCTATTTTCGAAATCATAATTACTTTAATACCCGGAAATTTACTTGAAATTTTATTGTATTTTGAAATGTAAATAGTTGCAAAGCCTAATTTTTCGGCTTCTTGAATGCGCTGTTCCACTCTATTAACAGGGCGAACTTCGCCTGATAATCCTATTTCGGCTGCAAAACAAAAGTCTTTGCTCACAGCAATATCTTCGTTTGACGATAAAATAGCAGCGACTACGGCCAAATCAATCGCAGGATCATCTACCGAAATGCCACCCGTTACGTTTAAAAACACATCTTTTGTGCCTAACCTAAAACCAGCTCTTTTTTCTAAAACAGCTAGTAACATATTCAATCGTTTTGCATTGTAACCAGTAGTGCTTCGCTGTGGAGTGCCATAAACGGCGGTCGATACCAGCGCTTGAATTTCGAGCATTAAAGGGCGCATACCTTCTAAGGTAGATGCAATTGCGGTACCCGAAAGTTCTTCTTGGCGGTGCGACAATAATATTTCTGACGGGTTGGAAACCTCTCTTAAGCCTGAGCCTAACATTTCATAAATACCTAATTCAGCAGTAGATCCAAATCTATTTTTTAATGAACGTAAAATTCTGTAAACATGGTTTCTATCGCCTTCAAATTGAAGTACGGTGTCAACCATGTGTTCTAAAATTTTGGGGCCTGCAATACTGCCATCTTTAGTAATATGGCCTATTAATAGTACAGGAACATTTGTTTCTTTTGCAAATTTAATCAATTCGGCGGTACATTCGCGAATTTGAGAAATGCTGCCGGGCGACGATTCAATATAATCGGTGTGCAATGTTTGAATTGAATCTATTATTACAATTTCAGGTTCAATATCTTGAATTTGTTTAAAAATATTTTGCGTTTTTGTTTCAGTTAAAATATAACAAGTATCGCTACTCGGATTAATTCGTTCGGCGCGCATTTTAATTTGTTTTTGGCTTTCTTCGCCCGAAACATATAGCGTTTTATAGGGTAATTTAAGCGAAATCTGAAGTAAAAGCGTACTTTTTCCAATGCCAGGCTCGCCCCCCAATAAAATTAATGATCCTGGTACTATACCACCGCCTAAAACCCGGTTTAATTCGCCGTCAAAAGTATCCATTCTTATTTCTAAGGTTGAGTCGATTTGATTTATTTTTAAGGGTCTTGATACTTTTTTAACCTCTGAGGCGGTAGGTTGCCAGATGGTTTTTTCTTCTTTTTGGATCACCTCTTCTACAATGGTGTTCCATTCTTTACACGAATTGCATTGGCCTTGCCATTTTGAATATTGCATACCACAACTTTGACAAAAAAATGAAGTTTTTATTTTTGCCATTGTAATTATTGTTTATCCATTTTTGCCCGCAAATCGTCTGATTTGTTAATCATTTTGTCTTTATCAAGGTCCCCAATAGGTTCTCTTTGAAATGCGTTGAGATACGTTTTGATAGCTCTTTTTAAATCTCCTTTTTGCTCGTAATAAGATGCTAAGTAAAAATCGCCTAACATGCTTTTTGGATAGTTTTTATTTGCTTCTTGTGCTAATTCTTCGAGCTCATTGTACGCTTTGTTTTTCATTATGGCAGCATAAATTGCTTTAAAGTCGTTGTAACGAACGGGTATTTTGTAATGTAATGTTTTTTCAGTTTTTTCATAGCGTGCTTTTAAATAAGCAACATAACCTTCGTTTAAAACTACAATTTTATTTTGAAACTCATTAGTGGTAATGGGTTGATAACTTTCAAAAAAATAGTACAGTGCATTTGGAATTGCTTTTAAAACCATGGAGTAATGGGACGTTTCTTTCAACTCTTCGTATTTATAGTTCAAAGTTGCCATGTTTATTTGTTTTATAGCGTTATTAAAAACTGTTGTTTTATCTTTCATTGCTTTTGTATCACCATCAGCAGTCGCAACGTAATAAAAAATTGGTTGATTTATTGCTTGTAAACGGTCGATGAGTCGACTTTCCATATTGTTTGCAAATTCGGGACTTAAAGAAATATAGGCATTAAAAATGGGTGCGTCTTTATAAAGAAAAAAGTTTAGATAACCTGCTGTAACATCTTGACCTGCTATTATTTTAAGATTATTTATTCTATATTTATCATTTATATAATCAATAAGAGTTGCTCCTACAAACTCAAAAAAAGCAGCTCCCTTTTCTTTTGGCAAACCCGCATCGTCGGTTTCAGAATCGTCAAAGCGCTCTTCATTTGTATTTTGGTCTATACCAACAAGTATCATTTCAGGTAAATCGTCCCAGTAGCTTCCGTAACGCAAAACCCCTTCAAATGGTGCCAACAGATAGTCTCCATCTAGTACTATAAGCAGCGGATACGTTTTAGTTTTGTCTTTATTGTACGATGCTGGTAGTGATACAGTAATGCTTCTTTTTACAGAAGTCTTATTCATCGTAAGAGTATCTTTTATCGTTAATTGACCGATTAGACTTATAGTAAAGAATAAAGTAAATAATGCTAGTATTTTTTTCATTTTTTATAATTATTATGAATTGGGTTTATTAAACACGGGTAAAAGTATAAGCGAAAGTCCTCCAAGAAATACTGTAAATAAGGTTTGCGAAGTCCAAACCAACCAACCAAACGGTGTACCCGCCGTTTCGGGTATCGCATATAAAGTAAAAATTTGAGCTACTAATATCGGAAAAACCCCAAAACCTCCGTTGGTAAATCCGATTGCTAATGTGCCAAATACAAATCCAATTATTGCTGCGTCGATGCCTATTGTGCTCGTTTCTTTTAACGCAAATAATGTGACGTAAAACATTAAAAAATAGGAAAGCCAAATAAAAACAGAGTGAAAAACAAATGCCCATTTATTTTTCATTTTTACAATACTAAATACACCTTCTAACAAACCAGATAGTTTTTCTTTTAGAAACAGTATAAGTTTTAATTTTGAATAAGTCCATATTAAAAATGCAGTTAGTGCACCAATTGCACCAATAAAAAACAATATCTCTAGGGTTTGTAATGGTATTTTAGATAGAATAAAATCTTTTAATTTGTCAAATTCAATGATAAAAGCGGTAATAACAAATAGTAAAAATAATAGTGTATCAACAACTCGTTCGGCAACAATTGTTCCAAATGCCTTATCAAAGGGTATGTTTTCATATTTTTTAAGCAATAATGCGCGAGACAATTCGCCTGATCTAGGAATACCCAAGTTCATAAAGTATCCGGCACTTACGGCCATAAAATTATTATGAAAAGCTGATTGGTAGCCCATCTGTTCAAGAGAAAATTTCCAGCGATATGCTCGCGATGCTACGCCAAGGAAAGCTATAAATAATGAAATTATTATATACAGATAGTTGGCGTTTTTAAAATGGCTTTTCATTATTTCGATTTGTTCGCTCGAAAATTTATTGTATTGGTACACAATTAAAAATAGTCCAAGTGCTATAGGGAATAGTATGGAGAGGCTTTTGGCAATTTTTGCTTTCACGTGCAGTATTTATTTCAAGGTGTTGTCATTTTCATTCGGAAAAATCAGCCAAGGTTTGAATGTTTTTGCTTCTTCAAAGTCGAGCGTTGCGTATGATATAATGATGATAATGTCGTCTTTTTGCACTTTTCGGGCAGCAGGACCATTTAGGGTTATTTCGCCACTGTTTTTGACTCCTTTAATTGCATAAGTTTCAAAACGCTCGCCGTTATTGATGTTCACAATGGATACTTTTTCTCCTTCAATTAAGTTCGAAGCATTCATTAAAGCTTCGTCAATGGTGATACTCCCGATATAATTTAAATCGGCTCCGGTTACTTTAACGCGGTGAATTTTCGATTTTACGACTTGAATTTGCATGGTACAAAGTTATGTTTTTTTTTAATATAGTGCTATAGTATCTATTAATCGAATAGAATTGACAAAAACGGCAATAAAGGCTCTGTATTTTTTGGTTTTAGATTTGCGTATGCAAGAAATTAGTTTGTTTTCATCTGCAATTTCAAAGTATTCTAATGTAAAAAAAGTTTGTGAATTAAATGTTGTAGTCACAAATGCTGTTAGTTGTTGCGCTGATTTAGTTTTAAATAATTTTTTAGCCTCTTGTAATGTTTTATAAATTACTTGCGCTTCATTTCTTTGCGTTTTAGAAAGGCGCTCATTTCGTGAGCTCATCGCAAGTCCATTTTTTTCTCTATAAATTTCACAGCCAATAACGTTAACTTTCATTTTTTGTTTTGCAACTAATTTTTTCACAATCTGTAATTGTTGAAAATCTTTTTCACCGAAATAGGCGTTGGTTGGCTGCACAATTTCAAATAGTTTTTTTACAACCGTTCCAACACCGTTAAAATGTCCAGGTCTGTATTTACCTTCCATTTGATGTTCTAAACCATCAAAGTCATAAGAGTCTGAAATAATGTTTCCATCATAAATATCATCTGCCGAAGGTGCGTAAATAATAATTTGGTCGGAAATAATTTTTATTTTTTCGATATCGCTGTCAATTGTACGTGGATAATTTTTTAAATCATCGTGATTGGTAAATTGCGTTGGATTAATAAAGATGCTTATGATTGTAAAATCATTCTGTTGTAAGGATTTACTTAGCAAAGAAAGATGCCCTTTGTGCAATGCGCCCATCGTAGGAACAAAACCAATTGTAATTTTTTGATCGCGAATTGAAGCTAAATGCCTGATTAAAGACGATTTATTATCAAATGAAAGCATTTGTTTTATAATTTTATAGGGTACAAACTTACTATTCTTAGTGAATAATTCCATAATTTTTTGTATTTTTGCATGCTTTTTATAGCAAAAAATTAATATTTGATTTTATGGAAGACAAGAGGATATTATTTGTATCATCTGAAGTGGTGCCTTATTTGGCTGAAAACGAGGTTTCGTTAATGTCGTATAACGTTCCAAAAATGATTAATGATCAAGGGGCACAAATACGTATTTTTATGCCTAGATATGGCAATATCAACGAACGTAGACACCAATTACACGAGGTAATTCGCTTGTCAGGAATGAATTTAGTCGTTAATGATGTTGACATGCCGTTAATCATTAAAGTTGCTTCAATTCCCAAAGAACGAATACAAGTTTATTTTATCGACAACGATGAATATTTTAAAAGGAAAGCTACTTTTACAGATGAAGAGGGTCAAATGTATCCTGATAACGACGAGCGGGCTATCTTTTTTGCTAAAGGTGTAGTCGAAACCGTAAAAAAATTAAATTGGGTTCCCGACATCATTCATGTTCATGGATGGATGGCAAGCATGTTGCCCATATACATGAAACATTTTTATAAAAACGACGCCCTTTTTTCAGAAACTAAAATAATTAGTTCTATTTACGGACAGTCGTTTGATGGGTCATTAGATGCCGAATTAATTAATAAGATAAAATTTGACGGTATTCCAGAAGAAGATTTAAAAGACTTGATTGATCCAAATTATGAAAACGTAATGAAAGCAACAATTAATCATTCTGATGCCATAATTATATCCTCTGAGAACCTCTCAGCAAGTTTAACAAAATATATAGAATCTTCAAACAAACCTTTTTTATCTTTCGCCCCCAAAGATGAGTTTGCAGCAGCTTACACCTCATTTTACAAATCGATATTATAAACAGTACCCCATTTTTACGATGAAATTTAATTTTTTATTTAAATCAGTTATTCTTTTTGCTTGTATAGCAGCCATTATTTCGTGCGACAAAGACTTTAATCAAGTTGGAACCGATGTGTTAGGCGATAATGATCATTATGGAGTTTTGACCGATTCTACAACAACTACAATTGCATACAATCAGGCAACAGGACCTGTTCAAACAAATAATTTGCCCGTAAACACATTAGGTTTTTATGACAATGGTGTTTTTGGTAAAACAACTTCAAACTTTGTAACGCAATTATCACTTGCAACTACAAGCCCCGTTTTTATTAATACGCCAGCAAATATTGTAATAGATTCGGTTTATTTACACGTTCCTTATTTTTATACACCAGTAAGTGTAGACGAAACAAGTGGTGACACTACCTATAAAGAAGATTCACTTATAGGAAATAGTAAAATTAAAATTGAGGTGTATCGATCTGGTTTTTATCTAGAAAACCTTGAGTCGGGCGCTGGTGGCGGATTAACAGAAGTAAAAAAATATTTTTCTAATGATGATTTTAGTCCTTTTATTAACGCCGCACGGCTTAATGATGGTGCGTCATCAGAAAATAATAACTTTGAATTTAAAAAAACACAAATTAAGTTTTATAAAAACGACGCCAATGGAGCACCAGCAACGACCACAGTTCGCGAACGATTGGCACCAGGCTTATTTATGATGCTTAATAAA
>JAYVGC010000108.1:0-7417 GCA_043772535.1 Flavobacterium sp.
TTTAAAATTTGATGTAAACGTATAAGTTTTTATTTTTAGGATACATCGACTTCAAAAATATTGCATTGAAATCTTTTAAAAAGTCATTTTTTTAAGTGCATCCAAAACATAAGTATGCATGACTTCGCGGTAATCTAAATGGGTAACCATGCGTAACTTTCCTTGACCCATTGATATAATTAAAATGTTTTTTTGTTTTAATTTTTCAATAACTTCTATTTCGGTCAAATTCGATTTTACTTGAAAAATAACTATATTGGTTTCTATTGGTTCTACTTTTTCAACCCATTCAGCCATGTTTAACGCTACTCCGAGCTCTTTGGCTCTTCGGTGATCGTCTGCCAAACGGTTAACATTGTTTTTTAAAGCATATAACCCTGCTCCTGCCAAATATCCTGCTTGGCGCATACCGCCTCCAAAAATTTTACGAATGCGCATCGCTTTTTTAATTGTTTCATTATCAGACACTAATAAAGAACCAACGGGTGCGCCTAAACCTTTGCTTAAACAAACTGAAATGGTATCAAATAAGGCTCCGTATTGTTTTGGATTTTGATTTTTAGCCACCATTGCATTCCACAATCGAGCGCCGTCTAAATGGTATTTTAAATTTTTATCACGGCACACTTTTTTTATATTTTGCAATTCTTCTAGCTCATAGCAAGCTCCACCACCTTTATTTGTTGTATTTTCAATACTTACCAACGAGGTCATTGGCAAATGAAAATTTTGTGGATCATTAATGGCATTTTTAACTAAATCAGCAGTAATCATTCCTCGTGTTCCATCAACTAAACAACACGAAACACCGCTATTAAAACTAGCGCCACCACCTTCATATAAGTAAATATGGGCATATTTGTCGCAAATAATTTGATCTCCTGGCTGGGTATGTAATTTAATAGCAGTTTGATTTGCCATTGTACCACTCGGAAAAAACAGTGCGGCCTCCATGCCAAAAAGTGCGGCAACATATTGCTCTAGCTCATTAACTGTAGGATCTTGCTTAAATACATCATCGCCAACGCTCGATTCAAACATGGCTTTTAACATCTCAATACTTGGCTTTGTAACCGTGTCACTTATTAAGTTAATTTCCATAAAAAATTTTGTATAAAATTTGTTTCGAATTCTTTAAATAGTTCTGTAAATAGTATTTTAAAATTGAAGCAAATATACATTTTACATTTTTTAAATGCATTTTTTAAGAATACTTTATTTTCAATTTTATATAGTTTTAAATAGGGAAAATAATCGTGTTGGTGTTGTTCTAGTCTGCAAAACAATCATCATATACGCGCTACATTACATAAATTCGATTTGTACATATTCATCAAAACACTGATAAACCTGTTTTTGTTGTAAGTTTTTCTAGTGCGACCATTCCTAATTCTGAATTTCCTTTTGCATTTAAGCGCGGACTCCATGTAGCCACGGCATAATTTTTTGGAAATAATGCAACAATTCCGCCACCTATTCCGCTTTTTCCTGGTAAGCCAACTCGATACGTAAATTCTCCTGATTCATCATAAAAACCGCAAACTTGCATAACTGCATTCAATCGTTTAACTTCACTTGAGGTTAGTATTTGTTCGTTAGCTCTATTTTTTCCTTCATTTGCAAAAAAATAAAAAGAATGTGCCAACTCTTTGCAGGTCATTTCAATAGCACATTGATGAAAATAAAAATCTAAAACAGTATCAACATCATTATTTATGTTACCAAACGATTTTAAAAAATTCGCTAATGCGGCATTTCTAAAACCAGTTTCTTTTTCAGATTGTGCCACTTTTAAGTTATAACTTATAGCATTATTTCCTGAAATTTTTCTTATAAACGCAATTAAATCTTGCTTTGGATTTTTTAAATTTGAAACTAAAATATCAGCAATTACTATGGCTCCCGCATTAATAAACGGATTTCTTGGTATTCCTTTTTCGTATTCTAATTGAATTAATGAATTGAAGGCACTTCCCGAAGGCTCTACTCCTACTCGTGTCCATGTTTTTTCGCCTAAAAATGTAAATGCCAATGCTAAGGTGAGCACTTTTGAAATACTTTGAATCGAAAATTTTTCATGACAATCGCCTATTCCAAAATCGGCTCCGGTGCTGGTAGTAAGATACATTCCAAACTTATTTGGGTTTACTTTTGCCAATTCAGGAATAGAATTTGCCACATTACCCAATATTGTAATTAATTTAATCTCATCAAAAATAGATTGTAAAATCGTTTTATAATCCATTTCTAATCGCATTTATAGTTGTAATTTTATCATAATTTAGTTTTTTGAAATCAAAAATTACGACATCGGCTAACGAATAATCTTGTAATTTAGAATGATAACTGTCGTAACCAATACAAAAAATTCCAGCAGCTTTTGCCGCCTTAATCCCATTGGTACTGTCTTCAATAACAACACAATTTTTTTTTGAGTGTCCTGATATTTTAGCCGCAAAGTTAAAAATTTCTGGATTTGGCTTAGAAAATTCAAAATCTTCGCCCGAAATTTTATGAGTAAAATAACGATCTAAATCAAACTTTTGAAAAATTCTATTAATCGTTACTTTTGCCGATGACGATGCCAAGATTAATTGCATTCCGTTTTGATGCAACTCTTTTATCAATGCTTCTACTCCGTTTAATAATTTTAATTCTTTATTATTGTCGAATGCTGCATTAAATAAATCTCTTTTTGCAGTGATTAATGTTTGAATATCATCGTCTATTTTAAATTTATCTTTTATTTTTTGGTACACATTTTTAGTCGAATTGCCAGTAAATGAAGCATAAATTTCATTAGAAATTTCAATATTTAATAATTTAAAATGTTGTAAAAATGCCTCACGATGCATTGGTTCTGTATCTACAATTACACCATCCATATCAAAAATTACAGTTGTAATCATAGGTCTTTTTTTAATAAGTACCGAATAACGGTTTCGGCGGCATACAACCCGAACAAACCGGGCATGTAACTATTTGTGCCGTAAAATGATTTTTTATAGTTTTTTCCGTCAGTAGTTTTTAAACTACTTGGGTCTTGAATTTCAGACGAGAAAACAACTTTAACTCCTTTATCAATTTTTACTTCTTTTAAACGTTTTTTTAATGCCTTGGCCAAAAAACAGTTTTCTGTTGTGCTTATATCAGATACTTTTACTTTTGATGCCTCCATTTTTCCGCCCGCTCCCATACTTGAAATAATTTTTACTCTTTTTCGTTTCGCTGCAATTATCAAATTCAGTTTAGGTGTTAAACTGTCAATACAGTCTAAAACGTAATCATAATTTTCGGTGACAATTTCGAAAGCGCGTTCGGGTGACAAGAATTCATGTATTTTTGTTAATTGTAATTCAGGATTTATGTCCAGCATTCGATTACCGACTACATCAATTTTTGACAACCCAATAGTTGAATGCAAGGCTGGTAATTGGCGGTTAATGTTGGTTACATCGACCACATCACCGTCTACTATTGTAATGTTGCCAATTCCTGCACGAACTAAAAACTCTGCTGCAAACGAGCCCACTCCTCCAACACCTACTACTAAAATATTTGAATTTTTAAGTTTCGCCAAACCAACTTCTTTGAATAAAAGTGAAGTGCGTTCTTGCCACTGTGCCATAGTAAAATTTATATTTTAAAAATTGTCTTGAAATTTATTTTGATTTGATTTTGTAAAGTTGGCAAATCTACACTTTTAATTTGTGTTGCCACTTTATAAACATCTTGAATTTTATATGAAGATGAATCTGTTTCTAGAAAAAATTTATCGTTGGGAATTGATTTAAAAACATCTTGTAAGTCCAAGTTTTGTAACAAATATTTTCCAAACGATAAATAAAATCCGTTAGTAACTAATTGTTTGGCTATTTGTTCGTTTTTTGAGAATCCATGAATTACAACCGGAACCGAAATTTTATTTTGATGTAAAATCGCAATTAATTCTTGAAATGCCGCTACACAATGAATTAGTAACGGTTTATTATATTTTTGGGCTAATTTAATTTGTTTTTCAAAAACATACAATTGCAAATCAATTGCAGTTTCTATTCGTTTGTCTAATCCGCATTCACCAAGCGCTAAACAATTTGAAAGCTGTATTTTTTGTTCTAGTATTTGCAAGTCATTTTTTAGTTCGTATTCGCTTATTTTCCAAGGATGAATTCCAACCGAAAAGTAAGGAATTAGAGCATTAAAAGTACTTGGGTATTGATTTACTATTTCTAAAACAGAAGCTGCATTTGAAAAGGTATGTGTATGACAATTGATAAACTTCATATACAAAAATAAGCTATAATTAATTAATCTTCAAATAAATTGTAAATTCAAACGCAACTTTACTTATTTTCACTTTATCTGCAAAACAATATTGATCGGTTTTGGGTTGCATATTTCAATAAGTCATATTGCATTTTAACATGATTGTTAGCCTGCGCCTCTTAAATGCTTCGTGAATTTTATATGCTTTTGTGGCTTGTATATAATTCACTGAAATCGTAAATAATGTACTTAGTAAAACAATCAGATTTTAAAATAAGCCATTGAAAACTGCAATGCCTTGCATCATAAAGCTAAAAAAGCATTCAAAACATAAAAAGTTCATTAGATAATTGATAAAAAAAGAGCTATATTTGATTTAAGAAATTGACAAAAAAATAGTATGCAATGCGTTTTTTGTACAGGCGATTATAAAACATTGATGATCAACGACAATTGGAAAAACGTAACTTTTAGAGTTGCATATATCTATGAGTAGGCAGAAACCCGTAAAATCCAGAATAAAAGAGTTCGTTTTTCATTTCAAAAACAAAAAAATCTCTAAAAAGTTGTTGAAAAATTCGTGCAATACTTTTCTGATTTATGATAATTCATAACGCAAAAATTACGAACTTGCGAAAAATACAATAACATTATAAATGAAGTTAAAAGAAAATATTAGTATTGACGAATTTGATGGCAAACGCTATCAGGTCAGACTTGTTGAACCAAATGAAAATGGAAAAGCGGTTTTAACTCATTATTTGCACAACATTCACAACGGAGTTTCAAAATATTACAAAAAAAATGCTTTAAAAACTTTACCCCATTTTATTACATACAAACAAGAAGAAGAAAACTTATCAATTGTTGCCGAAGATGCAATGCAACAATTACTGTTTGAAGTTGAAAACGTTCCGTTTCCAACACCAGAAAATTATTCTTTTAAGTTTATAGATTTATTTGCAGGAATTGGCGGATTCAGAATTGCAATGCAAAATCTTGGCGGAAAATGCGTTTTCACAAGCGAATGGGACATAAATGCACAGAAAACTTATAAAGCAAATTTTGGAGAAGTTCCATTTGGCGATATTACAAAACAATCAATTAAAGATTACATTCCCGAAGAATTCGATTTGCTTTGCGCTGGATTTCCTTGTCAAGCATTTTCAATAGCAGGTAAACGTGGCGGATTTGACGATACACGAGGAACTTTATTTTTTGATGTTGCAGAAATAATAAAAAAACATAAACCAAAAGCAATTTTCCTTGAAAACGTAAAAGGATTAAAAAGCCACGATAAAGGTAAAACTTTGGAAACAATTCTGAATGTTTTACGAAATGATTTAGGCTATTACGTTCCAGAACCACAAATTATAAACGCAAAAAATTTCGGAGTTCCACAAAACCGAGAAAGAATTTATATCGTTGGTTTTAAAAATAATTATTTGAGCGTTTCCCTATCGGGTCGGGCTTTATGCTACAATCTTTTCGGCGAAGAAAAATCGCCGAAAAGGATTTTCACTTCAATCCCTAACGCAAAAGCAACATAAAATGAATATTAACGATACGATTAATAGAGATGATTTTATGAGTTTTTTTAGAAATACCGAAAAACTAAATGAACTTTCGCCAGATGATAGGATTGAAATATTTAGAACTATTTTATTAGGAAGCAATGATTTAACTTTTGAATTATTAAATGAAATTCTAAAAGATTATTCAGTTGAAAACCTAGCTATAATTCAAACAGATAATGGCAAAAAGTAATAATTGGACAAGAGAAGAAACGATTGTAGCATTCAATGTGTATTGTAAAATACCATTTAAAAATAGTAGTAAAACAAATCTAATTATCATCAAATATGCAAATATAATTGGTTGAAGTCCATCAGCACTAAATATGAAAGTTGGCAATTTTGGAAGACTTGATCCTGAACTACAAAAACATGGAATTGTTGGATTAGGAAATGGAAGTAAACTTGATGAAGTTGTTTGGAATGAATTTCAAGGAAATTGGGATAAATTGGCTTTTGAAAGTGAACTGTTAATTGCAAAATTTCAAAATAAAGAAATTGAAGAAGCAATTGATACTGAAAACTTTGAATTTCCAGTTGGAATGGAGAGAGAAACATTAATAAAACAAAGAGTAAATCAAAGTTTTTTTCGTTCAACAATCCTTTCTTCATATAATTTAAAATGTTGCATAACTGGATTATCTATTCCAGATTTTCTAGTCGCAAGTCATATTGTTCCTTGGAAAATTGATGAAGTAAATCGTTTAAATCCACGTAATGGTTTATGTTTAAATTCTATTCACGATAAGGCATTTGATAGCGGTTTTATAACCGTTACTCCAGATTATAAAATCAAAGTTTCAAAATATTTTGATGGTTTTAAAAAAGATGTTGCTATTCCAGAATTTTTTCTTAAATATTAAAGTCAATCAATTATTTTACCTGATAAATTTTTACCATCTAAGGAATTTTTAGATTGGCGCTATACGCATCTTTTTAAGCAGTAGATTTTTTTGCGTGAGGGATTGCAGTGAAAATCCTTTTTAGCGATTTTTCTTCGCTAAAAAGATTGAAACGGAAAGCCCGACCCGCAGGGACACGCCCAAATTATCATTACTAAATATTTCGACTTTTAAAAGCGTAAAAGAAAGAAAAGTTCCACCAACAAAATATTTTCTTTCTACACAATACGTTCAAACTTTAGTTAATCACAAAGCAAGACACGCAAGTAAAGGAAACGGATTTGGTTATGCAATAATTCCAGATAATGGAACTGCAAACGCAATTGTTGTTGGAGGAATGGGAAGAGAAAGAAACTTGGTTTTAGATCATAGAATTACAGACTACACGCCAACAACTCACATAAAAGGAACTGTAAATCGTGAAGGAATACGCAAGATGACACCAAGAGAATGGGCCAGATTACAAGGTTTTCCTGACAATTATATAATTCCAGTTGCTGATGCATCTGCTTATAAACAATTTGGAAACTCAGTCGCTGTTCCAGCAATTCAGGCAACTGCAAACAAAATTTTAGAACTAATCGGAATTTCAAAATATGCTATCAGGAAATAAAGGAGAATGGAGTGAAGTTTACGCTTTGTTTAAATTACTTGGCGACAAACAATTATTTGCTG
>JAYVGC010000109.1:0-20137 GCA_043772535.1 Flavobacterium sp.
CATATTTTTTTGTTTTTCTGAGAATACAGATAATAAAACGAATCACAGATTCAAATATTAAATGCGAATTCTTTATTATTATTTGTGTTTTTTGAAAATACTTGATTTAGAGGGACACCAAAAAAAAGTTGTAACAGGTTTAAAAACAAATTTTATTTGCTTTTCCTTTATAGTAACTGTTTTTTATTATAGTTTTTATGAACCAACTTTAGCACTTTTCAGGTATGTTTTGTTTGGCGCGCTTGCTGGTTACAAAAAACAGTAGAAATTACAACTCTACATAAAAAAAGGAGCAAAAAAAAAATTGTTTTACTCCTTTAATTTTATACATTATTCGAACAAAAAAACCAGCATACTATGGCCTAAACAGCATTTCTTATTTTGAAGAAACATAAAAAACGGGAAACAAAAAGCTGCTAAATTATCTAGTTGGCGTTGTCTATATCGCATTGCACAACTTCCCAATCTGCTAGTAGTTTATCTAAATCGGCTTTTTTCTTGTTGTAAGCAATAAAAAATTTTGCATCTTCTGAGTGTTTGTCGTAGTTCGAAGCTAGCGCTTTGTCGTCTTGCTGAATATTGCGTTCTAGCTCTTTTATTTGGCTTTCTATTTTGCTTAAACGATTTTGTAATGATTTGTTTTTTTTCTGATCTTCGTATGACGTTTTCGAGTTTGTAGTTGGCGCTTCTTTCTTTTCGATGTCTTTTTTCTCGACTTCACGCATATTTTCCAAGTTGCGTTGTTCTAAGAAATAATTGATATCGCCTAAATATTCTTTGATTTTTTGGTCTTTGAATTCGTATACTAAATTTGACATTCCTTGCAAGAAATCTCTATCGTGAGAAACTAAAAGCAGGGTTCCTTCAAACTTTTGCAAAGCAGCTTTTAAAACATTTTTAGATTTAATATCTAAGTGATTCGTTGGCTCATCCATTAGCAAAACATTGATGGGCTGCAACAACAATTTACACAATGCCAAACGGTTTCTTTCGCCTCCAGAAAGCACTTTTACTTTCTTTTCGACATCATCACCACGAAACAGGAATGACCCCAACATATCACGTACCTTACTACGATTTGTATCGGTTGCGGCGTCTTCCATAGTGCGAAGTAAGGTGATTTCGCCATCTAGATATTCGGCTTGATTTTGAGCAAAATAACCTACTTGTACATTGTGTCCTAATTTTATAGAACCCTGGTATTCAAATTCATTAACAATGGCTTTGATAAAAGTTGATTTACCTTGTCCGTTTTGTCCTACAAAAGCAATTTTACTTCCTCGTTCTACCAGTAAATTTATATCTTTTAAGATAACTTTGTCGCCATAAGCTTTGGTCACATATTCTGCTTCAACTACTACTTTTCCGGGGACTTTACTTACTGGAAAGGAAATATTCATGACCGAATTATCGTCTTCATCGACTTCAATTCGTTCTACTTTGTCTAATTTTTTTATTAATGATTGCGCCATGGAAGCTTTTGAGGCTTTGGCACGAAATTTTTCGATTAATTTCTCAGTTTCTTCAATTTTTTTGGCTTGGTTCTTTTGAGTTGCCAATTGTTTTTCACGAATTTCGTGACGCAATTCTAAATATTCAGAATACGGTTTGTTGAAATCGTAGGCTTTTCCTAGTGATATTTCGATGGTCCGATTGGTAACATTATCCAAAAACATTTTATCGTGCGACACAATTACTACTACTCCTGGAAAATTCCGTAAAAATCCTTCTAACCAAATGATACTTTCTATATCGAGGTGGTTGGTAGGCTCGTCTAATAGTAAGATATCGTTTGATTGTAATAAAAGTTTTGCTAGCTCAATTCGCATACGCCAGCCGCCTGAGAAGGTTTCGGTTTGGTCATTAAAAACATCTCTTTTAAAACCAAGGCCTAGGAGAATTTTTTCGGTATCACCGACATAATTGTACCCTCCCAAAAGGTCAAATCGGTGCGTGTTGTCTGACAGATCTTCAATTATTTGCGAGTATTCGTCGCTTTCATAATCAGTGCGTGTTACTAATTGGTGATTTATTTCTTCTAATTTTTTTTCAACTTTTTTAATTTCTATAAAAGCTTCGTAGGCTTCTTCTAGTACAGTCCGCCCAGCTTCAAAATCGATATCTTGGCGTAAAAATCCCATTTGTACTTCTTTTTCGGTCGCAATTGTTCCTGAATCGGGTTTAAAATCGCCTGCCAAAATTTTTAGCATTGTCGATTTGCCTGCGCCGTTTTTTCCCACAAGTCCTACCCTGTCGCCCGACCCAAGCCTGAACGTTACTTCTTCAAATAAATATGAACCACCAAAAGAAACCGATAAATTGTGTATGTTTAACATTATATTGTGTTGAAGAATTAAAAGGTTGGGTTATTAATGGGTAAATTTGTATGTATTTTTCAATTTCAATTTAACTTTTGCAAATGTTAAAAAAAACATCCAAATTACATAGCATTTTAACAGGAACTTGCCCAAGATGTCGGCAAGAGTGTATGTACAAATTTAAAAACCCTTATAATATTACCAAATTATATGAAATGAATGATTATTGTAGCAGTTGCGGTTTAAAGTATAAAATTGAACCTTCTTTTTTTTACGGAGCAATGTATGTTAGCTATGGGTTAACGGTCGCTATTGGTGTAGCTGCTTTTGTGATAGGGAGTTTTTTTAAAAAAATGAGTGTAAACGAAGCTTTATTAACATTAAGTTGTGCCATATTACTATTAATGCCGGTGACAGCTCGGTTATCAAGAAATATTTATATTAATATGTTTGTTAAATACAATCCAAATTGGCGTAATGAAGTGTATCATAACGTTTAATGTCGATATGTTCGTGCAAAATAATTCCCTTTTCAATATGATTCATTAAATGAGTTGCCATTTCTGGTGCCAGCATTACACCTCGGGTGCCAAGGCCGTTTAAAATGTGGTATCGTTTGTACGTAGGATGAGTACCTATTAGTGGGCGGCGGTCTTTAACCGTAGGGCGAACCCCAGCTTTATGGTCTATAATGTCGAAGTCACAGGTTATTAAATTTTTTAGGCTTTCTATAAGTTCTTCTTTACCAGCATGTGTTGGCAAATTGGTTTTATCATGCCAATTGTAAGTTGCTCCAACTTTGTATATGCCGTGACCTAGTGGTATCAAGTATAGCGAAGAGTTAATAATTTCTTCAATATTTAAGTCGATTGCTTTAATTAGTAGTAATTCTCCTTTAGTACCATCTACGGGTAGATAATTAAAAAATGGATTGGAATGAACTCCGAATCCTTCGGCAAAAATAATATGTTTAGCTTTAATGTCTTTATAGGCAATATAGTTATTGTGACATTTAAGTATAGAATGGTCGAACGATTGGTTTAGGTAACTATTTATTGATTTTAAATAATTTTGATAAAACGTTAGCAGTAGTTTGGTATCTATAAAGCCGGTTTTAAATACTTGACCAAAACCAAATTGTGCTTTTAAGAATGGATTTTCTATTTGTATTAATTTATTCGATAAAAAGCCGGTAATACCAGGTTTATCAGTCGCAGTAAACCAATTGTTTTGTTCTTCGACATTATATAGTTTGCGATAAATGGGTAGTTTATAATCTAATTTTATTTTCAGTTTAATTTCAAGTTTTTCATAAAAAGTAGTTAATAAATGAAGTTGTTCGTTTGCATGCCATACTTGACTAAACCGTTTTAGAATAACTGGATTATAAAGCCCAGCGGCAACTTTTGACGAATTTTGTGAGTCGTCATTTATTACAATAAAAGATTTGTTATGTTCATGTGCTGTTTCACAAAATGCAATTCCGCCAAGTCCAGATCCGATTATAATATAGTCTAACATATAAATTATTTGTAATAAGCAGTAATACTAAGCATAAAAGATTGGCTTGAGCCGTTTAAAAAATCTGTTGGTTGAGTTTTAAATAGTAGTGAATACTGCATTATGTGCTCTTTTCTCCACTTTATGTGGCTTTAAAATCATACGATGTCAGTAAATATATTGTAATATGAATAATTTACTAAGTAGAATTTAACGTAAAATAAAAAACTCTTACCTTGCGATAAGAGTTTTTAAAGTTTTATATATATTTTAGTAATTCCACATATCTTGTTCAAAATTACGAATTTTTTCTTTAATTCTTTCGGATTCCAATAACTGGGTCTGAGAATTATCTTTCATATACTCGTCTACTTTCCTGTCAGCATACACGTTCTCTTCTTTATAAATTACAGCACTGAAACGTCTTGAATTTAAAAGGTGATCAAATGTTATTGGCATTGCTGAGTTTCGGTCGTTAAACGAATTAGCGCTATGAAGTACGTCTCTTATTGAAGGAAAATATACCCAAAATAATTCAATAACGTCAGCTTTGTCATTACCAATTTCTCTAGCTTCAGGAGCAACTGGGCAAAGTCCAAGTAATCTATATTTTAGTTCACTTTGTCGTTTATCGAAATACCAGTAACCTTTAATTTTGTAACCTGATACATCCTGAGCAGTTAGTTCTCGTACATTCACAAATTGTGCGTCAAGTTGTTTCGTAGCAGGAATTGTTTGTGCCGGAGTAACAACCGTAGATGCGGCAACTGCTGGCGTTCCTGGTTTTCCTTTTTTTCCTTTTCTTGCAGCTTTAGCTTTCGTTACAACAGTTTTTTCTGGAATCGTTTGCGCTTTATATAATTCTGGAAAGTTATTAATTTCTTCAAAACCAGCGGCAACAGTATCTCGGTATGTAAAAGACGATGACATATCTTTTAATGACTTTTTTGTGTTAAAATAATCATCAGCGTACACTTCAGTAATTTTACCCGATTTAATTCCGTTTAATAACACCGTAAATAAAGACCGTCTGTCTTTACCGATGTTAGCGGTGTCCACAGGATAATACAATGGGAAGTTCACTCTTTCATCAAGATCAATTATTTCCCAAACTGCTTTTCCCATCAATATGTCCCTGTCATGCACATAACCATATGGTAATGGTTTGTCATTATCAGAAATCATTTGTGCTGCAGTTTTCTTACCAATTTCGCTTGGTGTTTTTGCATTTAACAAGTTTGACTGGGCATTACACAATGTAAAACCCAAAAAAGTTACAACGATTGATAAAAGATTATTAAATTTCATAATATATTTACTTAGTATTGGATACTTAAAAACGTACAAATTATATTTTTATTACAGAACTTCAAAAATAACTGGTGAAACCTTACCTACTGTAATGCCAGCACCATCACCAATTAATTTAGCTTTGATATCAAAAATAGTTACTTGATCCCCTCTTCCAACTCTTGATAGAGCAGCTGCTGCCTGACCCGTCACCCTATCGCCACTGATTATAACAGCTGCTTGACCTGGTACCTTTAATGTGAACTGTGTAACTTGATATTTTAAATCATATAAGAAATCTGGAAGTTCAGCTTGCACTTGGGCAGCCATTAATCGTGATTTACTTCCTTTAACGTTACCTGATTCTCCGGCAACTTTACCAAAAGGAGGTGGTATATTTTTTATTCTGAAAACTTTTGCATCAGAAACAACTTTACCATCCAACATTTTTCCGGATACGGTCACTTTAACTTCGTTGCCTGATGCAGGGACTAAATTGTATTTTCCTGCTGCTCCAGATTTTGATAATCCTGCTGCATTAGCATTTACGTTATTGTCTGATATTCCTGCAAATGAAATTGTCATTGGGTTAGGTAAACCTCGGTATACTACATTCATTTTATCTGCTGATATGTTTGCTGTATTCGGTCGTGGTACAACCACATAAGTACCTTCAAATTTTAAAGGTATGGTTTTGCCATCCTCAAGAAATGTAAATTGACCTCCAAATTTTTGCTCTCCTATTGCACCAGCAGTCATTGACAAAACCGCTTGTCCGTTTACAATTTTACCAGGTCCATTAAAACCTGTTGGTTTTGTGTTTTCGTCGTAACGACCTAAAACTACTTTACCAGTAACGGTTTCTCCTTGAAAATACACATTTTTATCTAGAGCAACAATTGCTTGATAGTTGCTATAAGATGCTGCAGCAACTGCTGCTTTACCTAATAAAGAATTGTAAACATCTGTTTCTACTTTTTTAACATCATTTTGCCAAGCTGATAATTTTGCTAATGATGCAACGGCTGGAAAACCTTTGAAATGGTAGTCTAAATACTCAATATTGATGCCATCTTTGTTTTTTACCTTAGATAAGTCAAACTTAGATTTAACTTCCGCAATAGTGGCAGCGAACTTTTTGTCAGTACCCAAAACAGATGCTATTTCAGATTTGTATTTTTCAACGGTATTGATAATTTCAGTACCTTTTGTTGTATATCCACTAGGACCAAACCATGCTTCGTCAAGATTTTGACCTTTATCCATTGACTCATATGGAAGTTTACCTGTTTTTTCGTCTAATTTTGTGTCTTTTAATACAGTACCTTTTAAATCACCAATGTAATCATAAAAATTTTTGGTCAAAATTGCTACTTTATGTGCTTTGTCTGCTGCAACGGTAAATTCTCCTTTTGCTTCAGATGCCTTGGCGTCAAGAGCACTAAGCATTTGCTCATTTGAAGCCTTTGATGCATTGTTTGACGATTCAAATTTTTCATTCATTAATCCGAAAGCAGATAATACTTCTTTGGACATATTTAATGCTAACATCGCAATGAAAACCAAATACATTAGGTTAATCATTTTCTGTCTAGGGGTTAATTTTCCTCCTGCCATTTTTTCTAATTAGTTTAAGTTTAATTGTTAATTTAATAAAATTTAGGTTAAAACTAATTATCCTTTATTTCCCATTGCAGATAACATTCCACCATACACATTGTTCAATGTAGATAAGTTAGATGTTAACGATTGCATCTGGTCTTTTAATTTAATATTATTCTCGGCTACTTCTGAATTAATAAGCGCGTGTTTTTCAGCACTTAATAACTGTGATTTGTATAAACCGTTTAATGATTCCATTTGACTTGCTGCGACCGACATTTCTTCGGCATATTTTTTGGTTGCATTTACAGCCCCAGCAGACGGCACAATTTCTTTGGCTGCTGCTTCAAAGTTTTTGATACTATTTCCTAGACTTGACATTAATTCACCATCAATTTTAGCATCTTTTAGCATTGCATCTAGTTTTTGAGATAGCAATCCTTGAGCATCTTGTGTATCTATTTTTTTGGCTTTTTCTTTGGCCGAACCTCCTGCTAACTCTGGATAAACTAACGACCAATCAAGCTCATTGTCTACTGGTTCAAAAGCTGACAATGCAAAAATGGCTGCTTCAACTAATAGTCCGATTGTTAACATTAAATTTCCGGTTAACGGACCCAATTCAATATGTGTTATTTTGAAAAGTGCTCCGACGATTACAACCGCTGCTCCCATACCGTAAGCAAAGTTCATTGCTTTTTTACTTAATATTGCCATAATAATTTAGTTAGTTTAGTTTAATGTATTTAGTTAAATAGTTTGATTAAAGTTTTACTGCTTTTGATTGTTTGCCTGTTATTTGTGTCCCCATGTAATCTTGCACTGTTCTAAATCCGATATAGCTGCGTGCAGTATCTTGGTATTCGAAATCTCTTGTGCCAACTTGCAGCATATATGAAACGTCCTTCCAAGAGCCACCACGAACTACTTTTCGTTGATTTTTTGCATCGCCTACACTTGGGTTCATACTCGAAACGTATTCGTATGAGGAGGGATCGTAGGATGAATCAGTCCACTCAGAAACATTACCAGCCATGTTGTATAATCCGTATCCGTTTGCATCATATGATTTTGCTTCTACAGTATATAACGCAGTATCGGCTGCATAATCACCTCTGCTAGGTTTGAAGTTTGCTAAAAAACATCCTCTATCGTTTTTGGTATAAGGACCTCCCCAAGGGTACATTCCGGATGAGATACCACCTCGCGCCGCATATTCCCATTCTGCTTCGGTCGGTAACCTAAATGAGTTAATCAAATCTTGCCCTTTACGTTTTTTAACATACGTATTTTTATTTAATGTTCTCCATGCGCAGAAAGCTTTAGCTTGAGACCAATTTACGCCAACTACTGGATAATCGCTGTAAGCTTGGTGCCATAAATAGTCGTTATGCATTGGTTCATTGTATGAATATGCGAAATCTTTTATCCATACGGTTGTGTCAGGATATATTTTAACTTGCTCTGACTTGATAAAATCTTTTCGCTTACCCACTTTTGCTTTTGCAGCCTTTTGTATGTCCATCCAGGTATATCTAAATTTTAATTTATTTACATCAATGGTGCGTAAGCCATTATAAGCCTCAGCCACTGGTAAATACATAGAGTCCATAACTTCAGTGTAATATTCATCAGGATATTTTGAAGTCCCTTTTACTAATTTCACTTTATGATTCAGTTTTCTACTTGCATAGGGATCTTCTGATGTACCTACACTGTAATAATTTTCGTACATGTACTTATCATAAGGCGTCATTTTTGCAGGGTCTGTATTCAAAAAAGCATAATCGTTTATACTCCCAGTTGATTTCCCGCTTGTTTTTCCACCTTTCGCTGTTGTTGCCGTGGTTGAGCCACCGCCCACTTCGTCTGCTAATTTTGCCAAGCGTGTTCTTATAGTCGAGTCTTTAACCCATTCTACAAACTGTCTGTATTCACTATTCGTAATTTCAGTTTCATCCATATAAAATGAACGAACTGTAACCGTTTTTGTAGGAGCGTCTTGAACATTAGCTAAGTCATCGTCTGACTTACCCATTATAAAAGCTCCCCCCGGAACTAATGCCATCCCAAATGGTTTTTCAGGGTTCCACTTTTTTCCTTGAACACCTACAAGTTCGCCCTTATCACTAGAGCGACCACAACTTATTAGTAGTGTTAAAACAGAGGTAAATGCAATTAACTTCTTCATGTATTTTGGGGTTAATTTAAATTCGTTTATTTCAAGCAGTAAACCTATCTAAAATATTTTAAAAAAACAATTATTTCTTTTGATTTTTCAATTATTAACATATTAATATCAGGAAATAGCGTTTTTATCCTTAAAAAGATATTTTTGATAAAATATCATAGTGATTTTTAAAAGTAATGTGTTTTTATGTATTTTTTTGTTGCGCTTTCCACCAACGTTCGGGTAAAATATTAATACACGCACTTAAATAGTCTTGGTGTGAGCAAGGTAATAACGTAATTTTTTTTAATTTATTATTAGCATTTGCAAAAAATGGAATTTCAATCCACCACCGATCGCTTTTATTACTTTTAAAAAAAACCACATCTTGATCATCAGTTGTCACTGTAAATTTCGTATAATTTTCTTTACTTCCGAATGGGTAGTCATTCCATCTAAAATTTACACCTTCGATAAAATACCAAATTAGTTGCGCTATTGTAGTGCTTTCTGATGTAGATTCATTAAAGTTAAAAATGCCCAAGGTGGTAACTTTATCGCTAATTCCTGCATATCGCGCTAGTGCACATATTTCTTTGCCGTTAAATCCATTTGGTTCAAATTCGAAAAAGTTTCCCGAAACGTCCGATTTTAAGCTAGTCATATCTATACTTACTAGATCTGCATCTCTTAGTATCGGTTCTGCTAACGATATGGCAGCGCTAATTTCGCCCAATCGGTAAGCGTCAAAATTTAATTTTTGTACTAAATCTATTTCCTCTTGGGCGTTATAGTACGTTTGGTAGCCTATATTACTAAAATTAAATAAATTATTTGGTTCGTCTATTATTATTTTTGATAAATAGGAGGTTGGACTAATTGTTGGTTCTTCTTGTCCAATATCAAATTTATTATCTATTGCAACTAAATTCACCATTTGCTCTAGCTGGTCGTATGCTCGGTATAAGGCGTAAGTTATATCCTGAGAAAACCCAAGAATGATGGGGATAATATTTGACTTAATTAACTTTGCTGTAATTTTTTGAACCGCAAAAAAAGTGTCGTCTTTTGAATCACCTGCTAAAACATTACCCAGGTCAACAATATGTAACGACCAATTACCGGGATATAAGCTGTAAATTTTTTTTCTGAGTGTAGTTAAATCAAAAGTAACTGCTAATCCGTCTTCATTTCGTTTTTCTAACACACCAACAATAGCAATTTTACAATTTTCTAGCCTCGGAAATTCAGTACAGGAATGAATAGCAATTTTACTGCCTAACTGTTGCGCTGACAATTTATTTTTGAACAAAACAAGATCGTGATTCACTGGCTCTAAGAAATCGAATTCCATCTGTTTTATTTTTTCTTAGCTACTACTTTTTTTTTAACTACTGCTTTTTTTACTGCTGTTTTTTTGGCAGGAGTTTTTTTAGCAGGAGCTTTCTTTTCAATCATTGCTTGAACTTCTGCTAGAGTAAGTGCCGCAGCATCAACATTTTTATTTAGTTCAATTTTTATTTTTCCTTTTGTAATAACTGATCTGCCCCAACGTGCTTTTTCAACCAAGATTCCTTCGGCTTCCCAATTATGTAAAACCTTATCAATATTTTTTTGTATTTTATCATCTATTAATTCTTCGATGTCTTGTTGTGATAAATTATCGAAATTATATTTTTTATTAACGTTAATAAAAGTACCATTCCATTTTATAAACGGGCCAAATCGTCCGGTGCCTTTTTGAACGCCTTCACCTTTGTAAACTGCAATTGGCGCATCAGCAAGCATTTTTTCATCAATTATAACTTTTGCCCTCTCTATGGTTACATCTAACGGTTCTTCGCCACGAGGCAATGATATAAATGCTTTGCCAAAGCGAATAAAAGGGCCATAACGACCAATTGCTACTTCAACTTCTTCGTTTTGATACAAGCCTAAACTTTTTGGAAGTAAAAATAAATTTAAAGCCTCATCAATTGTAATTGTTCCAATATTTTGCTCGGCACGCAGGCTTGCGAATTTTTTTTCTTCGTCATCGGCATCGCCAATTTGCGCAATAGGGCCAAATTTTCCTAGTCGCACTAAAATCGTTTTTCCTGATTCAGGATGTTTTCCTAGTATGCGCTCGCCTGACTCTCGATCTGCATTTGCCTCTACATCTTTTACATTGGGATGAAATTTATCATAAAACTCCTGCATCATCGTGCTCCAATTGATGTTTCCTTCGGCAATTTCATCAAAATCTTGCTCTACTTTTGCAGTAAAATTATAGTCTAGTATGTTTCCGAAATTTTTAACCAAAAAGTCGGTTACGATGGTTCCAATGTCTGTTGGCACTAATTTTCCTTTATCAGAACCTGTATTTTCTTTCAGTAATTTATTGGTAACCTTGCCAGATTGTAAAGTTAATTGCGAATAGTTACGTTCTTGTCCTTCAAGAGTTCCTTTTTCGACATAACTACGATTTATTATTGTAGAAATCGTTGGTGCGTAGGTTGATGGACGTCCTATGCCAAGTTCTTCTAATTTTTTTACTAAAGACGCCTCCGTGTAACGAGCTGCTGCACGCGAAAAACGTTCGGTAGCGGTAATATAATTATTTTGTAGTTTTTCATTTAATTTCATTGCCGGTAGCATACCTTCTTGTTCTTCGTCGTCGTCGTCGTTGCCTTCGAGATATACTTTTAAAAAGCCTTCAAATTTTATAACTTCACCGGCGGCAGTAAAAATTTCGTTATGGTTGTTTGCCTGAATTTTTACATTGGTTCGCTCTAGTTGTGCATCTGCCATTTGTGATGCAAGGGTTCGTTTCCAAATTAGGTCGTATAATCGTGCTTGATCACGATCAATATCTACCGTGTGGCGCGACATATCTGTAGGTCGTATGGCCTCGTGTGCCTCTTGCGCGCCTTTACTTTTATTTACAAAAGTTCGTGGTTTTGAAAATTCTTTTCCGTAAGATCGAATTATTTCTGCTTGTGCAGCATCCATGGCGTCTTTCGATAAATTTACGCTATCGGTTCGCATGTAAGTAATAAGTCCGGCTTCGTACAAGCGCTGTGCTAATTGCATTGTTATTCCTACCGGAAGGTATAGTTTTCGTGCAGCTTCTTGTTGTAAGGTTGATGTTGTAAAAGGACCTGTGGGCGTTTTTTTGGTAGGCTTAGTTTCTAAATCTGCAACCGTATAACTTGAACCTATATTTTTTGCCAAAAAGTCTTCGGCTTCTTTTTTGGTGTTAAAATTTTTTGGTAGTTTGGCTTTAAAAGATTTATTAGCTTGGGTAATAAATTCAGCTACAATAGAATAGGTTGCAGTAGACTTGAAATTTTGAATCTCACGTTCTCGTTCTACTATTAATCGGACTGAAACAGATTGAACACGTCCTGCTGAAAGTCCGCCTTTTATTTTTCGCCATAAAACGGGCGATAATTCGTAACCAACGAGTCGGTCTAAAACTCTTCTGGCTTGCTGTGCGTTTACTAGATTGTAATCTATTTCGCGCGGGTTGTCGATTGCTTTTAAAATGGCACTTTTAGTAATTTCGTGAAAAACGATTCTTTTGGTTTTTGACTTGTCTAGCTTAAGTTCTTCTGCCAAATGCCATGAAATTGCTTCTCCTTCGCGATCCTCATCAGAGGCTAGCCAAACGGTTTCTGCTTTTTTTGATAAGGCAAATAATTTGGCAACCAATGCTTTTTTATCGGCTGAAACTTCGTATTTAGGTTTGAAACCGTTTTCGACATCAACGCCAATTTCTTTACTAGGCAAATCGGCAATGTGACCATAACTAGATTCGACCTGAAAATCGGGGCCTAAAAATTTTTCGATGGTTTTTGCTTTTGCAGGAGATTCGACTATAACTAAATTTTTTGCCATTTGTATTATTATTTACGTGGCAAAAGTAGTAAGTTTTTTTAAATATATACCATAAGGTAAAATAATTCAAATTGCTTGGTTATTTTTTGTTGTAAAGGTGAATTTGTTTTTAGTAATACGAAAAGGAATATTCGTTACGGTTTAGCCCGGATTGCAACGAAAATCCTTTTTGTTTTTTTTTAACAAAAAGATTGAAGTGAAAAGCTGGAAATAGCTCCAAAAAAAATTTCGTTAAAAAGAAACTGCCAAGTTGTCATACGTTTTAATTTTGTTATATATTTGCAATTGCAATTGAACAACAATAATGGATAAGAATAATAACGAACAACAACAAGGTACTGCTTTGGTTTTAGAAACAAAAAGTGAAAACACAAAAAAACTTTTTATTGAAAGTTATGGCTGTGCTATGAACTTTTCGGATAGTGAAATTGTAGCGTCTATACTAGCTGATGGAGGTTATAATACCACTCAAAACTTGGAAGAGGCGGATTTGGTTTTGGTAAATACGTGTTCAATTCGTGACAAAGCCGAGCAAACTATTAGAAAGCGTTTGGAGAAATATAATGCAGTGAAGCGCGAGATAAATCCAGGTATGAAAGTAGGTGTTTTGGGATGTATGGCCGAGCGATTGAAAGAAAAATTTTTAGATGAAGAGAAAATAGTTGATTTAGTTGTTGGTCCTGATGCTTACAAAGATTTACCAAATTTACTAGCCGAGGTTGAGGAGGGGCGTGATGCCATCAACGTAATTTTATCAAAAGATGAAACGTACGGCGATATTTCGCCCGTTCGATTAATGAGTAACGGAATTACTGCTTTAGTTTCGATAACCCGCGGTTGCGACAATATGTGTACTTTTTGTGTAGTTCCTTTTACACGCGGACGGGAGCGCAGTAGAGAGCCGCAAAGTATTATGAGTGAAATACAAGATTTATGGAGCAAAGGTTTTAAAGAAATTACCCTTTTAGGGCAAAACGTAGACAGCTACTTATGGTACGGCGGCGGATTGAAAAAAGATTTTATAAACGCAACCGAAATGCAAAAAGCCACTGCAGTAAATTTTGATGTGCTATTGGAAATGGTAGCGGTTGGTTTTCCGAAAATGCGGATTCGGTTTTCAACATCGAATCCACAAGATATGCATGAAAGTGTATTGCATAGTATTGCGAAATATCCAAACATTTGTAAACACATACATTTACCCGTGCAATCTGGAAGTAATCGTATTTTGAAAGAGATGAACCGATTGCATACCCGCGAAGAATATGTAGTGCTTATAGATAAAATAAGGGAAATTATTCCGAATTGTTCCGTAAGCCAAGACATGATTGCGGGTTTTCCGAGCGAAACAGAACAAGATCATCAAGATACATTGAGTTTAATGGAATATGTAAAATACAATTTTGGTTATATGTACAGCTACTCTGAACGCCCTGGAACGCTGGCAGGACGCAAAATGGATGACGATGTATCTGAAGAAATAAAACTGCGAAGATTGCAGGAAATTGTTGAATTGCAACAAAAACATGCGTGGTTTAGGAGTGAAGAATTTATTGGTAAAACGGTAGAGGTTTTGGTAGAAAAATTGTCTAAAAAATCGGATCAAGAATTTTCTGGACGCAATTCGCAAAGTATTACGGTAGTTTTTCCGAAAGAACGTTACAAGATTGGAGATTTTGTGAATGTTAAAATTGAAAGTTGTACCAGTGGCACGTTAAGAGGTAGTGCTGTCGGATTAAGTGAAATGAATTCATAATAACAACAAATTCGATATATTTTCGATACAAATCTTTAACATGCAAAAAATCTATATGCACTTAAATAATTTGTGATAAAAAATAATGAGAATGCTTCGTGCCTCGAAATAACAATATGGAAACAGTACAATCAATAAAACAACGCTTTGAGATTATTGGTAACGATGCCAAACTAAATCGTGCCATTGAAAAAGCCATTCAAGTTGCTCCAACAGATATTTCGGTTTTAGTAGCAGGAGAAAGCGGCGTAGGTAAAGAGAATATACCTAAAATAATTCATTCCCTTTCGCACCGCAAACACGCTAAATATATAGCCGTAAACTGTGGTGCAATTCCTGAAGGGACGATTGATAGTGAGCTTTTTGGACATGAAAAAGGAGCGTTTACGGGCGCAACAGGTGCGCGTGAAGGTTATTTTGAAGTGGCAAACGGGGGCACAATATTTTTAGACGAAGTAGGGGAGTTGCCCTTAACCACGCAAGTACGTTTACTTCGCGTATTAGAAAACGGCGAATTTATAAAAGTAGGCTCGTCACAGGTTCAAAAAACAAATGTACGAATTGTAGCCGCAACCAATGTCAACTTGTTTGATGCTATTGAAAAAGGAAAGTTTCGTGAAGATTTATATTATCGATTGAGTACTGTTGACATTACATTGCCCGCACTACGAGACCGAAAAGACGATATTCACTTGCTTTTTAGAAAATTTGCCGCCGATTTTGCCCATAAGTATAAAATGCCTCCCCTAAAATTAGAGGATACGGCCATATCTTTACTACAAAAATTTCGATGGAGCGGTAATATTCGTCAGTTACGAAATGTTGCGGAACAGATTTCTGTTTTAGAAACAAAACGTGATATTTCGGCTTTTGTGTTGCAAACTTATTTACCTATTGAAGGTAATGGACTTGCGTTAGTAGGAAAAAAATCAGAAAGCGACTTCTCTACCGAGCGCGATATACTGTACAAAGTACTTTTTGATATGAAAAGTGATTTACATGATTTAAAAAAACTAACTTTGGAACTTTTGCAAAACGGCAGTACAAAAGTGCAAGAGGTAAATCAAAATTTAATAAAAAAAGTGTTTGGTAACGACGATAGCGAGCGATCGTTAGTAGATGAAAACCATAGGTTATCTGCAAAAAATGCAAACATTGATAACGAGCAAGAAGAATTTGATGATGATGAAGAAAATGGAGATTACCTTGATGCGGAAACGATTTACGAAAAAGAGCAACTAAGCTTAGAAGCCAAAGAAATTGAACTGATAATAAAATCTTTAGAACGAAATAAAAACAAACGAAAAGCAGCGGCCGATGAACTGGGGATTTCTGAAAGAACCTTGTATCGAAAAATTAAACAATACGATTTATAAAGTAGCAAAATGAATATATTTAAAATTATTGCAGTACTCTTAATTTGTTTTTTTGTAAATAGCTGCGGCATTTATAACTTTACAGGTTCTAGCAAAATAGATGCAAAAACGTTTCAGGTAAATCGATTTCAAAATTCGGCACCATTGGTAGAACCAGGAATAGATAGGATATTTACAGTAAAACTTCAAGACATTATTCAAAGTCAGACTAACCTATCAATAACAAATAAAGACGCTGATTTGGTTTATGAAGGCGAAATTACCGATTATAACGTTACACCAACAACAATAACTGCCGATAGCAAAGCAGCGCAAAGTCGGTTAACAATTCAAGTAAACATTCGATTTGTAAATAAAAAAAAGGAAGCAGACAATTTTGAAAGAAAATTTTCGCATTATTACGATTTTCCTGGTAACGCTCTGCCAAGAGGTGCCATTTTAAGTGCCGCATTAGATGAAATTTTTGCACGAATAACCCAAGATATTTTTAATGAAACACTAGCAAAATGGTAAAACCATAAAAAATTTCAAAAGAATGACTTTTTCTGAATATACGTTATTAATAAACAAACCCGAGCGTTTAAGTGAGTGCAACGAAGAATCGTTAGATGCTGTAGTTGAAAAGTATCCCTATTTTCAAAGCGCAAGAATTTTACGATTAAAATTGCTTTATAATCAAAACAGTTACAAATACAATTATGCATTAAAAGTAGCCGCCGCCTTCACTACAGATCGAAGTGTTTTATTTGATTTTATAACTACACCAAACTTTTTTTCGCTACAAAATTCTTTTTTTGATGAAAAAGTTGCCACTCTTTTAAATATAATTGTTACCGATGTTGAAATTGTAATTTCTGACGTAAAGAAATCGGATAGTATACTCGAAAATTCTATTCTATCTTCGACAAATAATGCATCTGCATCAACTAGTACCATTTTGAATTTAGCTACACCAATTCCGTTTTCAGCAACAGAAAAACATTCGTTTCAAAAATGGTTGCAACTGTCAAGACTACAACCAATAGTGCGGGATGAAATGACTGATGTTTTAGATTCAAAATTAAAACAAGAATCATTAATAGATAAATTTATAGCTACTAATCCAAAAATTCCAGCATTAGATAAACATACAATTCCATTGGTTATCGCTACAAATATTGAAGAAAAACCGTATCTAATGACAGAAACATTAGCCAGAGTATATCTTGAACAAAAAAAATACCTAAGGGCAATTCAAGCTTATGAAATATTAATTTTGAAATATCCAGAAAAAAGTAGTTACTTTGCACATTTAGTTTTAGAAATAAAAAAATTACAACAAAATAATAATAGTTAAACAATGACAAATTTCACGCTTTTTTTAGTACTTATTACAATAGTATGCTTCTTATTGATAATCGTTATAATGGTTCAAAACCCAAAAGGTGGTGGACTATCGTCGTCATTTGGAGCGAATACCAATATGGGAGGTGTTCAAAAAACAACCGATTTTTTAGATAAATCTACTTGGACACTTGCAACACTTTTAATCGTACTTATTTTAATGTCATCATTAAGTTTTCCAACATTAACAGGAGGCAGTGACTCAAAATTGATAGAAGCACCAGCTACCTCTGCTGAAAAGCCTGCACCAGTAGCGCCAGTAAAAAAATAAAACCTAATTTTTCATTAAAAATCTCGAGTAATCGAGATTTTTTTTTGAATATTATTCGCAATAAAAGCAAAAGCAATTCCGTGCGAATGTTTTTTTAAAGTGAATTCAACAACTGAAAAAATGGCAGTTTTTAACACATGGCACAATTTCTGAACTGTAATAAATAGATACATATTAATTTAAAAAATATAAAAATTATGGCACTAAACATTAAGCCACTATCTGATAGAGTAATTATCGAGCCTGCAGCAGCAGAAACAAAAACAGCGTCAGGAATTTTTATTCCGGATACCGCAAAAGAAAAACCACAAAAAGGAATTGTACTAGCTGTCGGAAATGGTAAAAAAGACGAGCCAATGACAGTTAAAGTTGGGGATACCGTACTTTACGGCAAATATGCAGGATCTGATTTGAAGCTAGACGGCAAAGACTACCTAATTATGCGTGAAGAAGACATATTGGCAATAATATAATTTATGCAGCAATACAAAAAGTAAATCTTCAAGTTAAAATTAAACTATATATTAAAAAATTCAAATAAAATTTTATTATGGCAAAAGACATAAAATTCGATATAGAAGCACGTGACGGATTAAAACGCGGAGTTGACGCATTAGCAAATGCAGTAAAAGTAACGCTTGGACCAAAAGGGCGCAATGTTATTATTGGAAAATCATTTGGAGGACCAAACGTAACTAAAGACGGAGTAACAGTAGCCAAAGAAATAGAACTAAAAGACCCTTTAGAAAACATGGGTGCTCAAATGGTTAAAGAAGTAGCGTCAAAAACAAATGATTTGGCTGGAGATGGTACAACGACTGCAACTGTTTTAGCGCAAGCTATCGTTAAAGAAGGACTAAAAAACGTGGCTGCTGGCGCAAACCCAATGGATCTAAAGCGTGGAATTGACAAAGCTGTTGAAGCAATTGTTGCCGATTTATCTAAACAAGCACAAGTTGTTGGTTCAGATTCAGAAAAAATAAAACAAATTGCATCAATATCTGCTAATAATGACGAAGTAATAGGAGAATTAATCGCTAATGCTTTCGCAAAAGTTGGAAAAGAAGGGGTAATAACTGTTGAGGAAGCAAAAGGTACAGAAACGTATGTGGATGTAGTTGAAGGAATGCAATTTGATAGAGGTTATTTGTCACCTTATTTTGTTACCAATGCCGAAAAAATGAACGTAGAATTGGAAAACCCGTATATTCTGTTATATGACAAGAAAGTATCTTCGTTGAAGGAATTACTTCCTGTTTTAGAACCGATTGCGCAATCAGGCAAACCCTTATTGATTATAGCAGAAGATGTTGATGGTGAAGCATTATCGACCTTGGTGGTAAATAAATTAAGAGGTGCATTAAAAATTGCTGCTGTAAAAGCACCTGGTTTTGGTGACCGTAGAAAAGCTATGTTAGAGGATATTGCAATTTTAACTGGCGGTACCGTTATTGCTGAAGAAAGTGGTTATACCCTTGAAAATGCAACGTTAGAAATGCTTGGAACTGCTGAAAAAGTAACTATTGATAAAGACAATACCACAATTGTGAACGGAGCAGGCGAAGCCGATATGATTAAGAATCGGGTAAACCAAATAAAATCACAAATGGAAACTACCACATCAGATTACGACAAAGAAAAACTGCAGGAACGATTAGCTAAATTAGCTGGTGGTGTTGCTGTTTTATATGTTGGAGCTGCTTCTGAAGTAGAAATGAAAGAGAAAAAAGACCGTGTTGACGATGCTTTACATGCCACACGTGCCGCAGTAGAAGAAGGTATTGTTGCTGGTGGTGGCGTTGCTTTATTGCGTGCAAAATCAGTACTTATATCGTTAAAAGCGGATAATGCTGATCAAGCAACTGGAATTCAAATTGTTTCACGTGCTGTGGAAGCACCATTGCGAACAATTGTTGAAAATGCTGGTTTAGAAGGTTCGGTTGTAGTAGCAAAAGTGTCCGAAGGAAAAGGAGATTTTGGTTATAATGCTAAAACTGATGAGTATGTCGACATGTTAAAAGCAGGTATTATTGATCCTAAAAAAGTGACTCGCGTTGCTTTAGAAAATGCTGCGTCGGTAGCTGGAATGATTTTAACTACTGAATGTGCTTTGATTGATATTAAGGAAGAATCTACTGGTGGACAGCCTCATATGGGTGGTGGTATGCCCGGTATGATGTAATTGTTTTATTTACGACTAGTTTTTAGATTATTAAAAAGTCCGTTGAGAAGTTTCTTAACGGACTTTTTATTTAAATAATTATTTTTTCGTTTCGCGTTTTTATAGTATTGTTAAGCACTATCATAAACTATGGTTGTGTCTTAAATTGTCAATAAATATATTATTTAGGTATAAAATTCACCGCGAAGTAAAGGAGGTTTTTTCAATCTAGAAAGAAATGTAAGTAACACGTTGTTACATTTTGTTTTTATTTTAAAGAATAAATTAATTTTCTTAGTACAATAAATTTTAACGTTTCATAATATTAGAAACAAACACAAAAAAAGCAACTCTGTTGAGAATTGCTTTTACTATTATTGTGAATAAATTTATTTTTTTACAACTATAAATTCACTTCTTCGGTTGAGTTG
>JAYVGC010000110.1:0-3012 GCA_043772535.1 Flavobacterium sp.
CTCTAGTTTATTTGGAGGGGAAGTTGCGAACGAGAGCTTTTGAGGATACCTCAAAAATAAAAAGACAAATTACAGAAATTGTAGCGGATAGTTTTAAGTTATTGGCTGCAAACACCAATTTGCCGCCCAATACTACTATTAATTCAAATATTACACCCAGTGAAATTGAAAAAATTTCATTGAATGATCAAAATGGAGATTTACCTTTTTAAAAAAAAATAGCCTTAGATTTTTGTCTAAGGCTATTTTTTTCTATTCTTCGGTAACCGATTTTGCTAAATTTCGAGGTTGATCAACGTTGCAATCTCTCAAAACAGCGATGTGGTATGATAACAATTGTAGCGGAATTGTAGCCAATAATGGCAAGAAAGCTTCATTAGCATCAGGTATTTCGATGCAATAGTCAACCATTTTTTTAACTTCAATATCTCCCTCTGTAACAATGGCAATCACAATTCCTTTTCTAGCTTTTACCTCTTGAATATTGCTCATTACTTTTTCATAAGATGAGTTTTTAGTTGCGATAACTACAACAGGCATTTCGTCATCAATTAATGCAATAGGGCCATGTTTCATCTCTGCCGCAGGATAGCCTTCGGCATGAATGTAAGAAATTTCTTTTAATTTTAAAGCCCCTTCCAATGCAACGGGAAAATTATAACCACGTCCTAAGTACAAGCAGTTGGTTGCATCCTTATAAATTTGGGCAATTGCCTTTGCAATTTCGTTTGTTGCTTTCAATGCCTCTGCTACTTTTTCTGGAATCAATTCTAACTCTTGCAAATATCTAAAATAATCCGAGTTAGATAATGTTCCTTTCGCTTTTGCTAATCGCAATGCAATAAGTGTAAGTATTGTTATTTGAGTGGTAAATGCTTTGGTAGACGCCACACCTATTTCTGGTCCCGCATGTGTATATGCACCTGCGTGCGTTTCTCTAGAAATTGATGAGCCCACTACATTACATACCCCAAACACAAAAGCTCCTTTTTCTTTGGCAAGTTTAATTGCTGCTAACGTATCGGCGGTTTCGCCTGATTGCGAAATTGCAATTACAACGTCATTAGAAGTGATAATTGGATTTCGATATCTAAACTCTGAGGCGTATTCTACCTCAACCGAAATTCTTGAAAACTCTTCTATAACATATTCGGCTACTAAGCCTGCATGCCATGAGGTACCACAAGCGATGATGATAATTCTGTCGGCATTCAAAAATTTTTCTAAATTGTCTTCTACACCCGACATTTGAATTAATCCTGAATTGGCGTGCAACCGACCACGGTAGGTGTCTTTTATAACACTCGGTTGCTCATAAATTTCTTTTAGCATAAAGTGTTCAAAACCACCTTTTTCAATTTGCTCCAAATTCATTTGCAATTCTTGAACATAGGGATCTACTAACGAATCATCTTTAATTTTACGAATTTTTAACGGTTTGTTTAAACGAACGATTGCCATTTCTTCGTCTTCAAGATAAATAGCATTCGCTGTATATTCGATGAACGGCGAGGCGTCTGATGCAATAAAATATTCGTTTTCGCCTACACCAATTGCAATTGGACTTCCTAATCGGGCGACAATAATTTCGTCTGGCTTTCTTTTATCAAAAACACAAATAGCGTATGCACCAATTACTTGATTTAAAGCAATTTGTACTGCTTTTCCTAATTTTAAATTATCTTTTAATTGAACGTCTTCAATCAAGTTAATTAAAACTTCGGTGTCCGTATCTGATGAAAACGTGTAACCCCGCTTTATTAATTCTTTTTTAAGAGGATCATAATTTTCAATGATTCCGTTATGTATTATCGATAAATTACCTGAATTTGATACGTGTGGATGTGAATTTATGTCGTTTGGCACTCCGTGAGTTGCCCATCGCGTGTGCCCCATTCCAATAAGTCCACCGGTTTCAATTGTTGCCTCAACCTTGTGTTCTAAATCTGAAACTTTGCCTTTTGTTTTGCAAATTTTCATTTCATTGTTGTTATACAACATTACTCCTGCGCTGTCATAGCCGCGATATTCTAAACGTTTTAAACCTTTTATAATTATCGGATATGCCTCCCGATACCCTATATATCCTACAATTCCACACATAAATTTTTATTTAATCAGGTTTGGTATAACGAATTACTAGTTTTAATTTTTTAGGATCTGTGCTTGGCAAATCTGTACCGTACAAAACAGTTCCTAATGGATTGGGATAAGACATTACAGGTAAGGTAAGACAAGGTGTTTTTGTTCCGGTTGGATACGTAACGCTCGGATTTGTATAATAATCAAAGGAGTTTCTGACTGCATAATTTGCTACAACATTAATACTTTCGGTAACTACTAATCCTAGTTTAACATTTTTTCTAGTTTTGTCTCTAACCAATGCCTGAATGTGATTGGTTAACTTAATTTTATAAGTAGTACCGCGGCTATTACTATTTAGCTTAATTATACCACCATGTATAAATTTACTAAATTTTGCATTGCTAGTACTGGTAAAATCGGAATAATAATCTAGTAGAGGTGCCTTATTATCTAGATCAAAAAGGTAAATTCGTTTTGGCTCTATTTCTGTATTCATGCCGCTTGACGTTTTATCAATAGTAAAAGTTAAACTGGCATCGCTAATCAAACACTTGTTTGTTCTAAATTTTTCAATTTCATTAATATCTCTGGCATCATCATTTGCAAGTCCACCAAATAACGAAATTACTGCCATCGAACCCTCGCCACCTTTAAGATACAACCTTTGCGCACCAACTGTTTTGCTGTTATACGAATCTTCAATTATTTTATTGGCATAATTTGGATTTAAATTGTTTACAAATGTATTTACTGCATTGCCTGACAGGTTTAAAATAATCGATTTTTTTATTACCGTGGCGTTCGTTGCCGACGTCATGTCTTTATAAATAATAGTAATTTTTCCTTGTGCAAAATTCAATCTGTTTAAGGCACCTTTGGCAGATGGATCACTTGGTGAAGGGCTTACCTTAAAATAAAGTCCTTTAT
>JAYVGC010000111.1:0-7227 GCA_043772535.1 Flavobacterium sp.
TATTCAATCAAATTTAATTGGTTTATATAATGTGACCAACATAAGTATTGCGATAACGGTAGGAAATTTTTTTAGAGTTTCTACAAGGCAAATAAAAGAGGCAATTGAAGGTTACATACCCGAGAACAACCGCTCACAACTAATAAATAAAAATTCCAATAAAATTATTTTGGATGCTTACAATGCAAACCCGAGCAGTATGATGGCAGCACTTATTAATTTTGTGCAGCTTAGTAATCAATTCAAAATAATGATTTTAGGCGATATGTTTGAATTGGGTGATACCAGTTCTAAAGAACATCAAATCATAGTCGATTACGTTGCTAATCATTCAAAAATCTCCACTTTTTTAGTAGGTGAAGCATTTTATAAGTGTAAAAAAATAAGTAATCATATTCAGTTTTATAAAACCTATGATGAATTGTCATTTGCACTTCATAACGATATGATTACGAATAGCACCATTTTAATTAAAGGTTCGCGGGGTATGGCACTTGAACGAATATTGGATGTTTTATAGTATGTTGCGTAGTAACTAAACAATCATATTTTAACATTGCATTAGATACTTTTTAAAATTAACAAACGTTATAGTATAATAAATTATATAAATTAAACCTCTTCTTATGGAAAATTCAAAACAGAATTCTAGTTTAAAAACAGCAGTTGTCATCTTGTCGTTGCTATTGGTGGGCAGTGTTTTTTACAATTTTAAATTATCAAACGACACCAAAGCGTTAACAACAGTTGTGGTAGAAACTAAAACTGAAAAGGACAGAGTATTACAGAGTTTAAATAATTTAAAAGCTACATATGATACCGCGATTGCCGAAAAATCAGCACTCTCTGAAGAGCTAATTGTGGAAAGAGATAAAGTAATTTTGTTGATTGCGGATTTAAAAAAATCTAAAAACGACGCAGCTTCATTACAAAATTTTAAAAATAGATATTTCGTTTTAGAAAGTAAAATGAAAGGTTTAATTGCTGAATATGACAATCTAAAGATTCAAAACGGAACATTAACTACGCAGCGAGACAGCGTTCAAGCTGCTAATAACCAAGCTGTTAAGACAAATGAGTCGCTAGCTGAACAAAATGGTGAATTAAACAAAACGGTTGTTAAAGCCCAAAAATTAACCATTTTGAATTTAAAATCGGTGGCAGTGCAACAAAAAAGTTCTGGTAAACAAGTAGATACTGAAAAAGCGAGTCGTGCCGACATCTTAAAAATTAGCTTTACAATAGCCGAAAATACGGTTGCGCCAGCAGGGGCTAAAACATATAATATTCAAGTAATTGATGCTAATAATAATGTTTTAGGAGAAAAGAAGATTGAAAATTATGGTCAAAAATCGTTAACGTATAGTTTTACTAAAATGCTAAATTATTTAAACAAAACAGTCGATGTAACTGAAGATTTGCCCGTAAAAGACATAGTTGGTGGCACGTATTATGTAAATGTTTACGAAAAGGGAGAATTGGTTTCTGCTTCTAGTTTCGCATTAAAATAAAAAATAGTAAAAAAAGTAAAGCCGCTACAAAATTTTTTATAGCGGCTTTTTGTTTTTTTCTTCAATCCATTTCGACATATATTTTGTGCTATTAGCCGTGTGGTGCATAAGCAGTATACCTGTAAAATTTTTCAATCTAAACTGAGCATAATTATGTTCCAAATCTTTAATTTTTTGTTTAAATGAAGTTTCAAACAGCGCTTTCAAATAGCGGTTTTTAATTAAATCATAACCATTTTTTTTGGCAAACCTCCACGTACTTTCATCTTGATATAACAATGCCGATTTTTTTATGAAGTCGTCGTCGTCATCGCAAATAAAGCCGTTCCAAGGCAAACTGCCGTGCATGCTTTCGGCACCAACTGTCGAGGTTATCGAGGGCGTTCCGCATTCCATGCCTTCCAGAAGTTTGCCTTTAATTCCTGCGCCAAATCGTATGGGTGCCAAAATAACTCTAGATTTTTTTATTATTTCCGAAGCATTTTCTGCACGACCTCTTATATAAAAGTGCTTCTTCGGATTATTTAATTCGGTTAGCTTTTGCATCGGATAGGCACCATAAATATTCATTTTAGCATTTGGTAAAAGTTCATGAATTCCATTCCAAATATTATCTGACAAAAATTTTACTGCATCATAATTTGGTTCATGCAAAAAATTTCCAATAAAAACAAAATTTTCCCTATCGTTGAACTCAATTGTATTTTCGATTATAGATTGTACCGTTATAGGTAAATAATAAATCAAAAATTTTGGAACTGAAAATATTTCTTGGAGTAACGCTATTTCATATTCTGACACCATCAAACTTAAATCGCATCTGTAAATACTTGCGATTTCACGTTTTGCAATTTCTGAAATAAGTAAGTCGTTTTTAGTAAATTCCCGATTTTCTTTAACCGCTTTTTGTCGTGCCAATCGAAGTGAATGTAAATCTTCGGTATCTAAAATACGAATTGCATTTGCACAAACTGACGCCACACGCCAGCCAAATTGTTCTTCTGTTAAAAACCGATCAAATAAAACAATGTCGGGTTGTAGCTCGTAACAAAAATCATCAAAACTTGAATCATTAAGCACAATTTGTACAGTTTTTATCTTATAAATATTTAAATTCGCAGAAAACGATATGTTTTGCGCAGTACTTACAAATGTAATTTCGTAATCCATTTCCAGATACAGCATAATAAGTTGCATCATCCTTGTGCCTGCTGCCGATGATTTTGGTTCAGGCCAAACAAATCCGATTATTAATAGCTTTTTCATACTGTTTTAATGAGCGGCAAATATAACTTTACTTTCGTTTTTAACCAAAATTTACCTTAATTTACATTAACAAATAATTACATTTTTTCGTTTCCAATATAACTATATTTGTATTCAAAAATAATAAAATGGCACGGTTTAAAGAAAACGACTTACCAAAAGCTAAAGTAAGTGCTTCATCGCTCACAAAAGCACTATTAATATTTAAATTTGCAAAAAATCACAAGTGGAAGTTTTACCTCGGCTTGGTCTTTCTTTTATTTACAAGTGCAACCGCATTAGCTTTTCCAAAATTTATGGGTCTTTTGGTAGATTGCGTTAAAAATAACGATTTGAAGCAGGCCAATAAAATTGCAATTGGTTTAGTAATAGTTCTGTTTTTACAAGCCATATTCTCTTTTTTTCGACTCTCATTATTTGTTAATTTTACCGAAAACACTCTAGGTAATTTACGTTTTTCACTTTATGAAAATTTAATAAAACTTCCTATGTCGTTCTTTGCACAAAAGCGCGTGGGTGAACTAAACAGTCGCATTGGCACCGACATATCACAACTTCAAGACACTCTAACATCAACAATAGCCGAGTTTTTGCGACAACTAATATTAATTATCGGTGGCTTTATCATCCTAGCCACAATAAGTTTAAAATTGGCGTTGCTTATGCTCTCTATAGTGCCTGTTGTAGCAATTGCAGCAGTAATTTTTGGTCGGTTTATTCGTAAATATGCCAAAACTACGCAAGACAAAGTTGCCGAAAGCCAAGTTGTAGTTGAAGAAACCTTACAAGGAATCAGTAATGTTAAAGCATTTGCAAACGAGTGGTACGAAATAGCACGATATAAAGAAAAAATTAATGAAATTGTTAAAATTGCAATAAAAGGAGGGCAGTACCGTGGTTATTTTGCATCCTTTATTATTTTTTGTTTATTTGGTGCCATCGTAGCAGTAGTATGGTATGGAGTGCTATTAAGTATCAAAGGCGAAATGAGTGTAGGACAACTCATCTCATTTGTACTCTACTCAATATACGTGGGCGCCTCTTTTGGGGGCATAGCAGAGTTGTATTCCCAAGTTCAAAAAGCCATCGGAGCCACCGAACGCGTTTTTGAATTATTAGACGAACATCCCGAAGCTATTGCATCAATTCAAAATAAAACTACATCAAAAATAAGCGGCAATGTAACCTTTCAAAACGTACAATTCTCTTACCCATCGCGACAAGAAATCGAAGTGCTAAAAAACGTAAGTTTTCAGGTAAATTTTGGTCAAAAAATAGCCATTGTAGGGCCAAGCGGTGCCGGAAAATCAACTATCGCGGCACTTTTATTTCGTTTTTATAACAGCAGCGCCGGGCAAATAACTATCGACAACATAAACATTAATCAGTATAACCTTAACGATTTGCGTGCCAACATGAGCATCGTTCCCCAAGACGTAATTTTATTTGGTGGCACCATTCAAGAAAACATTGCCTACGGAAAACCAAACGCAACCATAAGCGAAATTAACGCAGCAGCACAACAAGCAAACGCACTCGATTTTATCAACACTTTTCCCGAAAAAATGAATACGCTAGTCGGAGAGCGAGGCATCAAACTTTCGGGTGGTCAGCGCCAACGCATTGCCATAGCTCGTGCGGTATTAAAAAATCCAGCTATCCTAATCCTGGACGAAGCCACATCATCACTCGATAGTGAAAGCGAAAAACTAGTACAGCAAGCCCTCGAAACACTCATGAAAGGACGAACAAGCATCATCATTGCCCACCGATTATCTACCATCAGAACAGCCGATAAAATTTTAGTACTCGACCAAGGCACAATTACCGAACAAGGTACCCACACCGAACTACTCGCAATTCAAAACGGCACCTATAAAAACCTAAGCAACCTGCAATTTTCAACCAATTAAAAACCTAAAATAGAATTTAAATTTGGGCGTGCCACCATTTTAAAAAAAATAAAACTCTTTTTTTGATTCAAAAAGAGTTTTATTTTTTTAAAATGCTGTCGGGCAATCCGTTTCAACTCCTCGTTTCGTTTGCGCTAGCGCTCCAACGGCACTGCGGGGTTTTCACTACTGTCCCTCACGCTCGCAAACCGCTGCCATATTAACTAATAATTCAAGTAATTAGTCCTAAAGCAGGAGCAACAAACACAAAAAAAAGAACCCATTTTACTATATCGATATAGTTTTTTTATAAACAAAACTTAAAATTAATTACATCGTTTGAAAATTAATATTAAAATACTACTTTTGACAAAATTTTACATTCAAAACCAAATATTTACCATGAATTTCAATCTTAACGAAGAACATCTAATGATACAAAAAGCCGCCAAAGACTTTGCAAAAGCAGAGTTACTGCCCGGCGTAATTGAACGCGACGAATTTTCAAAATTCCCAACCGAACAAGTCAAAATGATGGCCGATTTAGGTTTTATGGGCATGATGGTTGATCCAAAATACGGCGGATCTGGCCTCGATAGCGTTTCCTACGTTCTAGCATTAACCGAAATTTCAAAAGTAGATGCATCAGCAGCAGTAATAATGTCTGTAAACAACTCATTAGTATGCGCAGGAATCGAAAAATATTGTAACGAAACCCAAAAACAAAAGTACTTAGTACCCCTAGCAAAAGGCGAAAAAATAGGTGCTTTTTGTTTATCAGAACCCGAAGCAGGTAGCGATGCAACCTCACAAAAAACAACCGCGATCGACAAAGGTGATCACTATTTATTAAATGGCACCAAAAACTGGATCACTAATGGTTCATCAGCAAGTACTTACATCGTAATCGCACAAACTGATATCGAAAAAGGACACAAAGGCATCAACGCATTTTTAGTCGAAAAGGGTTGGCCAGGTTTCGAAATTGGACTCAAAGAAAAAAAGATGGGAATCCGCGGAAGCGATACGCATTCATTAATGTTTACCGATGTAAAAGTACCTAAAGAAAACCGAATTGGCGACGACGGTTTCGGATTTAATTTTGCTATGAATGTACTTAACGGCGGTCGAATTGGTATTGCTTCTCAAGCCCTAGGCATCGCAACAGGCGCATACGAACTAGCATTAGACTATGCACAGCAAAGAAAAGCATTTGGAAAAGAAATTTTTAAACACCAAGCCATTGCTTTTAAACTTGTTGATATGGCAACGCAAATACAATGTGCCAAACTACTGTGTTTAAAAGCAGCTTGCGAAAAAGACGAAGGAAAAGATATTTCTCAAAGTGGTGCAATGGCAAAACTGTACGCATCGCAAGTAGCAATGGATACTACCATTGAAGCAGTTCAAATTCATGGTGGCAACGGATATGTAGCTGAATATCATGTAGAACGAATGATGCGAGATGCAAAAATCACCCAAATATACGAAGGAACATCCGAAATACAACGCATTGTAATTTCTCGAACTTTAGTTTCTTAAAGTGCTATTTTTACTTTTTAAACCCTTTTAATTGCTTGTTCAAAAGGTTTATTTTTAACTTATTTTATATAACAATACGTGCTTTTTTAATGTACGAAGAATTAAAATATTGGTACCTGCGTGATCATCAATTATTTTGGACAATGAGCAGGTCGCAAATAAGGCAGTTGTGTATCATAACAAATTTTAAAAATGCAAATAAAAACGAAATCATCTATTTTTCGAATTCAAATGTTTCCCGTATTTATTTGTTAAAAAAAGGAAACATCAAAATTGTAGCAGTTGATGATGTGGGTAATGAAACTGTAAAAGAAATTTTACAAAAAGGCGATTTATTTGGCGAATTAACCTTGCAAACAGACTGTGATGTAAATGAGTATGCAAAAGTACTTTCAAAAGAAGTTTCTATTTGTAGCTTTTTGACGTCAGATTTTGAAGCATTAATTTTAAAAAATCCAGATTACGCCGTATCGTATACCAAATTTGTCGGGCTAAAAATGAAACGGTTAAAAAATAATTATTCTAATTTAGTTTCTAAAAATGCTAAAACCAGATTACTAACCTTCTTGACCGAATGGGCACAAAAAGAAGGTTTTTTTGATAATAATAAAGTAATAATCGAAAATTATTTAACACAATTGGATATTGCTCAAATTATTTGTACTTCGCGACAAACAGCAACACAATTATTAAGCGAACTTGAAGAAAATGGCTTAATTTATTATAATCGCAAGCAAGTAGTGATTCACAATATTAAAAATTTATGTCCTACTGTATTGTAACAATATGCCAAAAATGCCAATTAAAACTTATTTAATTGGTTTTTTTATGCTTAATTGTAAAGTAGCCGACAAATGCATTTTTGCACTCGCTGTAAATTTGTAGTCTAAAAAAAATAGTAATATAAAAATATAACATTAACCCGTTGGGTGCAATTAAATGATTTGAATTTTAATATTATTTATTGGTCTGCCAAAGATAAATTTGTTCATGTATTGTATCAATGTTAAAGAGGT
>JAYVGC010000112.1:0-53968 GCA_043772535.1 Flavobacterium sp.
CTTGCACGTATACGCTTCTTATAATTGTTCTAATCCTTCTTTATTATACGCTTCCTTGACATATTAATCCCCAAAATTGCTCTTTAAATAAATAATCGCCTTTCTTAATGATAATAAAATAGCCCAGATTGAAATGAAAAGACCGAAAGGACAACAGCTGTTTTTTGTAGTCCCGATTGGGGCGACCATACAAACCACAAATAGGGCTTGCAAAAAAAAATGCCGTACGAAGACTTGTAATGAAAAAATCGAAATGACTTCTGGAAAAAAAATTACTTTTTAAGTGCTTGGTTTTTTGCTTTTGTTTCCCATGTGGCATTAAGTTGTTCAAAATCGACAGGATTTGCCGCTGGTTGTTCAATTAATCGTTGGTTGGTAAAGGCGCGATACAATATTGTTTCGATGAGATAGTCTTCGTTAACATCGTGCGGCTGGTATTCTTGTTTTAAATTGAGGTCGAATAAACTTGCTGCGTTGTTCGACCAAAAAGCTTTCCAACCGCTTTTATAGTTTTTAATTAAATCGTAAGTGGTAACTCCTGTTTGGCGGTGAATTAGCTTAATGAGTATTTGACCTTGTTTTCGGGAGAGTTTTTTAAGTTTTTCTTTAAATTCGTTATTTATATAGTCTTCTACAATTTTAAAATATTTACGTTTGTCTTTGCTATTGTCCAATTTATTAAGGTTGCTGTTTAATGCGGTGAGCCGTTCGGAGGCTGTTTTTGCAAATGGGTATACCTTATAAACTCTGTTTTGAAGTATTAGAAATTGTTTTTTAGCTTCGGGATCTAGTTTTTGTCTATAAATAACGACCTCTTCAATTAGAATTGTTTTTGCAATAATCGAGTCATTCGCATTGGGATTTTCTAAAAGGACTGAATCTTTAACTTGCGAAAACGATACACTTGTAACAAAAAAGAGTGTACTATACATAAGGTGCTTTATCATTATGAAAAAAAAATTTGTGTAAAATTATGAAAATTGTATAACAAGTGTGATGCCAAATTTATAAATTCGCAAAAAATATTTTATGGAATCGAAAACGATACTTACCGACCATTCATTGCAGTTTTTAGAAACATATTTAAACAATGCCTCACCAACAGGTTACGAGTCGGAGGGTCAAAAAATATGGATGGATTATTTAAAACCTTATGTAGACCATTTTATTACAGATACGTACGGCACAGCAGTTGGCGTAATTAACCCCGATGCTAAATTCAAAGTAGTCATTGAGGGTCATTCGGACGAAATTTCGTGGTATGTAAATTATATTACCGACAACGGCCTGATTTACGTTATTCGCAACGGTGGTTCTGATCATCAAATTGCACCTTCAAAACGCGTAAATATTCATACCAAAAACGGTATCATTAAAGGTGTTTTTGGTTGGCCCGCCATTCATACTCGAGGCCGTGGCAAAGAAGAAAATGCAAGCTTAAGCAATATTTTTATAGATTGTGGTTGCGAAACCAAAGAAGATGTTGAAAAATTGGGCGTTCATGTGGGCTGTGTCATTACGTATCCTGATGAATTTATGATTTTAAACCAAAATAAATTTGTTTGTCGCGCAATTGATAATCGGATGGGCGGTTTTATGATAGCTCAAGTTGCCCGCTTATTAAAAGAAAATGAAATAACATTACCCTTTGGACTATATATTGTAAACTCTGTTCAAGAAGAAATAGGGCTTCGAGGCGCCGAAATGATTACCCAAACCATCAAGCCCAACGTTGCCATTGTAACCGATGTTTGCCACGATACGACCACACCAATGATTGAGAAAAAAATTGAAGGTGATTTACAAATCGGCAAAGGACCCGTTGTGGCCTATGCCCCTGCCACACAAAATGTGCTGCGTGAGTTAATTGTGGCTACTGCAATCGAAAAAGAAATTCCGTTTCAACGACACGCAAGTTCACGCGTAACCGGCACAGACACCGACGCCTTTGCGTACAGTAACGGCGGCGTAGCATCGGCATTAATTTCATTATCATTACGTTACATGCACACAACTGTCGAAATGGTGCACCGTGATGATGTTGAAAACGTTATAAAGCTAATTTACGAAAGTTTATTAAAACTCGAAAACAATCATAACTTTAGCTATTTTAGATAAAATTTGGGCGTTTTCGCAAGGGCGAACCGGGCTTTACGTTCCCGCTTTTTTATAACAGGCGAAAAAAACGCCTATTATAAAAAGAGCTCCACTACAATCCCTAACGCAAGGCAGTGCAAACAAAAAAATCCATTTTTAACATCAAAGTTAAGATGGATTTTTTTAATTTTATAAAACATTTTCTAATAAACTGTAACAATCGATAAAATAGTTTGTCTTTAAAATAAATCCAATAATCAAAACCATTTTTTGTTAGCCCAAAACCAAAATATCGAATTGCTGCTTGCACAATGTAAGCTACAAAATCAAAAAGCCCAATTTGCGGTTTACAACTTATACAGTGCAGCAATGTACAATGTAGCATTTCGTATATTAGGAAATCAAAACGAAGCAGAAAACATAATGCAAGACAGCTTTTTAAAAGCATTCACCAAAATTGAAACCTATAAACACGAAGCAACATTTGGTGCATGGCTAAAAAAAATTGTAATTAATAAAAGCATCAACGAGCTCAAAAAAACTAAAGCATATATAACCGAAACCATAACCGAAAATTTTGAAAACATACCCGCCCGCGATGATGATACTTTTTTTACCAATCAAAAAGTTGCACATGTATTAAAAACCATTCAAAGTTTAAAACCAAATTACAGAGTAATATTAACGTTGTTTTTTATCGAAGGATATGACCTAGAAGAGATAACCATCATACTTAAAATATCGTACCCAAATTGCCGCACCACAATGAGCAGAGCGAAAGAAAGTTTGCGACAAAAATTACATACCATATGAATTTAAATATGTTTAACAAAGAGTTTGAAAACCAAAATTGGGATATAGAAACCTTAGAAATAGGTCATGAAAAACGATTTTTGACCAAACTAAAAAACAGAAAGTCTGAAAAACAAAACTTTTGGAAACCTTTAGCAATAGCTTGCACATTAGTAATTGGGTTTGGAATAGTATATTTTGTATCGAATATAATAAGTAATCCATTCACAAAAGAGGCTGTTTTATCACCTGAAATGCAAAAAACCGATGCTTATTTTTCGTCTATAATTAAAACCGAACTTGCAACAATACAGCAAAATGAAACACCACAAAGCAAAAAAATAATCATTGATGCCTTGCAACAAATGGAAGCACTTGAAAAAGATTATGAATTACTAAAACTTGAAATCAAAAAAAATGGTGAAAACAAACAAATTATCTATGCTTTGCTCACAAATATGCAAACTCGCATTTCATTTTTAAAAAATGTTTTAGACCAAGTACATACATTAAACAAAACAAATTATGAAAATAGTATTTAAACTAATCCTACTACTGCTTCCTACTTTAGGTTATTGCAAGGGCAACGAAGGCGACTTTATAAAAGAAAAAACAATAAGCAAAACGTACCTAACCAACTCTAATTCTAAAATAAAAGTAGATAATAGCTACGGAAACATAAACGTTTACTTGTGGAATGAAGACAAAATTGCAATTCAAGTCACTATTAAAGTATCTGGCACCAATGAAAACAAAGTTGAAAAAAGACTTGCAGACATTGATGTAGATTTTACAGCAACCGCGGGAATTGTGAATGCTGAAACAGAAATTGCAGGAACAAGCTGGAATAACAGTGGAAACTTAAGTTACGAAATAAATTATATTATTAAAATTCCGAAAAATGGCACCATCGACTTAACAAATAAATATGGCAATATTGCTGTAGAGCAATTATACGGAAGTGCCACAATTGATTTACAATATGGCAACCTAAATTTGGGGCGATTCGAAAATAAAGTCAACAATTTTGATTTGTCTTATTGCAATAATTCAAAAATAGAATTTATAGATCAATTTACCTTATCAAGTAATTACTGCGATATAGCAATTGAGAAAAGCTACGGTGCCAACCTCAGCGGAAATTATAATACTTTCAGGTTTCAACATATTGGCAATGTGAATTTTGATGGAAATTACACCAAAATAAAGTCGTTCACGATACAAAACTTGAATTGTAACGGCAATTATTTAACCCTAAATATGGGTGATGTTACCGCAACAAAAATAAGTTCCAATTACAGTTCTATTGAAATGAATGGCACCAATAAAACTAAAAATATTACTATTAAATGTAATTACTCGAAAACCAAAATAAATTGTAGTTCAGATTTTGGGTTTGATTTTGAAATAAATACCAATTATGGCAGCCTAAATGAAAATTTAAATTTAAGATATACCGAAAAATCAGAAAAAACAACTTCTAAAATGTACAAAGGAAATGCAGGCGGGGCGGGAATTTCAAAAATTAAAGTAGCATCAAATTACGGTAGCGTTACCTTATTACAAAAACTATAAAACAAAAAAATTATGAAAAAAATAGCTTTATTATTGCTGCTTGCAACTTCATTTGGACACGCTCAAAATTGGAGTAAAAACAAAATTGAAGGAAACGGAAAAGTAGTTTCTCAAGTCAGATCTACATCACAATACGACGAAATTATAACTAATTGCTCATTTTTGGTAGAATTAATTTCGGGCCCAGAAGGACAAATAACCCTTACGGGTGATGAAAATTTATTAGAACTTATACACGTAACTGTTGAAAACAATGCGCTAAAAATTGGAATTGAAAAAGGAATTTGGTTTGATACACGAGGCGAAAGAATAAAAATAACGGTGCCCTTTGAAAAAATAAGTCGCATAGATTTTGGTGGCTCAGGCGATTTGAAAACCAACGATAAAATTGTATCCGAAAACTTAGAAATACACGTATCAGGTTCTGGAACGACTACTGTACAAATTGAGACTTTACAAATAAAAGCAATTTTATCGGGATCGGGCACGCTAGAAATTAGTGGAACAACGGTCAATTTTGACGCAAAATTATCTGGTTCGGGCGGCATGGCGTGCAAAAAATTACTCAGCCAAAATTCAACTGCATTACTTTCGGGCTCAGGACATATTGATTTAAATTGTTCAGAATCGTTACATGCCAAAGTATCGGGTAGTGGCGGCATAACTTACAGTGGCAATCCTAAATATACTGATAATAAAGTTAGTGGTTCAGGCGAAATTTTGAGTTTTTAGTTTAGTTATAAATAATTTGTGTTGAATTGCTCCCAAAAGTCATCTTGTTGGGAGTTTTTTATTACATACTATTTAAATGATGTAAAACATTTTTTTCAATACGAGCATAGGTATCCGACAGATCAGCTTTCACAAATTTTTCGCCTAAGATATTTTCGTATAACTCAATGTAGCGGTCAGAAACAGTTTGTATATAGGCTTCAGTCATTTCAGGAATTTGCTGTCCATCTAAACCTTGAAATCCGTTTAAAATTAACCACTGACGTACAAATTCTTTCGACAACTGCTTTTGTGGTACATTTAAATTTTGTCGTTCTTGATATCCATCAATATAAAAATACCTAGAGGAGTCTGGAGTGTGAATTTCATCAATTAATACAATTTTACCATTCTTAGTTTTTCCAAACTCATATTTGGTATCAACTAAAATCAAGCCTTTTTTTTGAGCAATTTCTGTGCCTCGTTGGTATAAATCGCGCGTGTATTTTTCTAAAATTAGATAATCCTGCTCTGTAACAATGTGCTGTTTAAGAATTTCTTCTCTTGAAATATCTTGGTCATGTGCTCCATTATCAGCTTTCGTAGTTGGTGTAATAATTGGCTGTTCAAATTTATCATTTTCCTTTAATCCATCAATCATTTTTACGCCACAAATTATTCTTTTTCCCAACGCATATTCCCTGGCCGCATGCCCTGCGAGATACCCTCTAATAACCATTTCAACTTTAAAAGGTTCACACAAGTGACCCACAGCTACGTTTGGATCGGGTGTTGCGATTAACCAATTCGGAACAATATCTTGGGTAAGTTGCATGAATTTTGTAGCAATTTGATTTAAAATTTGTCCTTTATACGGAATTCCTTTTGGCAACACCACATCAAAAGCGGATAATCTGTCGGTCGCAATCATTACTAAAAGGTCGTCGTTGATGGTATACACTTCGCGCACTTTACCTCGGTACACTAATTTTTGGTTTGGAAAATTAAAATTTGTAGTTGTAATGGTTTGCATTTTTGTAGTTGGTTGTATTTTGCAAAAATAGTGTTTTAGTAAATAAAATAATAACCAAAAAGTTTAAAAACATAAAATAAATATATTTATTAATAAATAAAGGCACAAATAAAACCAACACACAGCAAAGTGAATTCAAATTACATTACTGCTATATAAAACTTATTTTATATAATTTATTAATTAAATTCTTATACTGTCAAGATTCTGTACAACTAGTATTAATCATTGTTTTCGATACTTTTGTATGCATCAATTACCTTTTTAACCAATCGGTGCCGCACGATATCTTTGTCATCTAAATATATAATTCCGATACCTTCAATGTCTTTCAAAACTAAAAGTGCTTCTTTTAATCCTGAAATGGTTCGTCGAGGCAAATCAACTTGACCTGGATCGCCGGTAATAATGAATTTGGCACTTTTTCCCATACGGGTCAAAAACATTTTCATTTGCGAATGGGTGGTGTTCTGTGCTTCATCTAAAATTACAAAAGCATTGTCTAAAGTGCGCCCCCTCATAAATGCTAAGGGAGCAATTTGAATTACGCCTTTTAATATGTAATCTTCAAGGGTTTGTGGGGGCAGCATATCGCGCAAAGCATCGTAAAGTGGTTGCATGTAGGGATCTAATTTATCTTTTAAATCGCCTGGGAGAAATCCCAAATTTTCTCCAGCTTCAACTGCTGGCCGGGTTAAAATTATTTTTTTTACTTGTTTTTCTTTTAGTGCTTTTACTGCCAAAGCCACCCCTGTATATGTTTTTCCGGTTCCGGCAGGTCCTACTGCAAATAGCATGTCGTTTTTCGCAATCGATTCGACCATTTTTTGCTGGTTGGGTGTGATGGCCTTAATGAGCTTTCCTCCTATTCCATGCACTAAAATTTTATCTTGATCGGGCATGCGCTGCTCTGTTTGCAAATCGCTTTGAATAACTCGGTCAATAACATTGCTATCAATAGTGTTGTATCTCGTAAAATGAAGCATTAGCCTATTAAATCTTTTTTCGAATTCGTCTAAAACTTCTTTTTCTCCAAAAGCTTTGATCGTTGTGCCGCGGGCTACGATTTTTAATTTTGGATAGTATTTTTTAATTGTTTCAAGATGAGCGTCTTGTGTTCCCCAAAATTCTTTTGGAGCGATGTCGTGTAATTCGATAGTTCGTTCGTTCAATTGTTGGATTTTTTATTTAATTAATACATTTTCAATAAAGTTAAAAATAAAGTAACTTTGCATTCAAATTTAGTCAAAAATACGATTCGATTTTATTTTAGTTATAAACAATTTTATGTCAATAATTACGCTTACTTCTGACTACGGACTCAAAGACCATTTTGTAGGCGCTTTGAAAGGCAAAATTATTTCCAATTATCCAGAAGCAGTACTTATTGATTTAAGCCATTTTATAGATCCGTTTAATATTTCAGAAACCGCTTACATTTTAAATGCTGCACGTCCAAATTTCCCGATTGGTACCGTACATATAATAGGCGTAGATTGTGAACGAAATAGAGAAAACGAGCATATTGCCTTGAAATGGAACGATCACTATTTTATAGCCGCCGATAACGGAATACTCAGTCTTTTAACGCAAGTAGTTCCTGCTCAAAAAATAGTTAAAATCAATATTCACGAATTTATGTTGAATAATTCAACCGATATGGATGTTTTTATCAAAGTTGCAATTCATTTGGCAAAGGGAGGAATGCTTCATGAAGTAGGCGACGAAATTGATGCTTTAAAAGAAGTTACCGAAGCCCAACCCATTACTTCATCTGATTTAAAAACCATAAAAGGAGCTATTATTTACGTTGATCATTACGGAAATGCAGTAACTAATATTTCAAAAAAAGTAGTTCAAACTGTTGCCAATAACAGATTGTTTGAAATTAAAACGCGCAATGCGAAAATAAAGGTAATTTTAGATCGTTATTCTGATTTAGGCTTAAAAGACAATGCCGCTATAAAAGATCAAGAATCAAAAACGGTGGCTGTTTTTAACGAAAATAATCTTCTTGAAATTGCCATTTACAAGAGCAATCAAAGCTTTGGTTCGGCCAATAGTTTACTCGGATTAAATTATCGTGATCTAGTTACGATTGATTTTATTGACTAAAGTTCGCAAGGTACAAAACTATTTATGACCAAATATCTATTCAAAACTCAAAACAACAGCAGCATGTTAGTACGGATTGTAAAATTATCATTTAAAGAAAAAAATATACCCGCCTTTTTAGAAAATTTTGAATTGATTAAACATAAGATTCGCAGTGCACCCGGTAACCGATTAGTAGAATTATACCAAGATAAAACCGATAAAACACTTTTTTTTACTTACAGTCATTGGGCTACTGAACAAGACTTACAAAACTATCGACTGTCGGCATTTTTTGAAGAGGTTTGGGCGTTTACCAAAAAACTGTTTGATAAAAAACCCGAAGCGTGGAGTGTAAATGTTCTTGAAACTTTAAAATGATTCAGTAGCCACATTACTGCTTTGGTCACAAATCGAATATTTATAACTATTTGCTTATTAATAAGCCATTATGTGTAATTAAATTTTGTAACTACAACTATTCTTGCACCAAATTTTCAGGCGGTTACTAACAAAGATGGTAAAAAATTGTTATAAAATGGTTGTTTGGTGTACTTAAGGAATTATAAAAAATCATTTCATTTTTTCAATTATTTTTTTGATTTCTAGAATAATATTTTCTGGAGACAAATTTACTGCTCCATAATTATTGACACTTCCTTCAATTTTTTCTATGTGATTTATTTGGGTGTGATTTTCAATAATATACTCAAAATCTTTGTCAAAATATTTACAAACTTTGTCCATAAACAAAAAATCAATTTTTTTTTGTCTGATTGTTTTCAATTTTAGATAATTCGCTTTGCGAAATGTGCAATTCGCTATTAATTATAGGTTGCGACAAGTTTCTGTCTTCTCGAAATTTTTTTATTTTAAAGCCTATTGACATAAGTAATTTTTTTAAGTTAAAATAGTTAAAAACGAATTTCGAATATTCACTTCTGAATAGGAAACAAAAATAGTTTTTAAAATCTTTGTTTAACAAAAAAATTAATAGTAGTTTTATTAACTTTTAAATTATGAAAAAAGTATTTTTTACAGCTATGGTAGCTATTGTATTTAGTGGCGTTTCGTTTGCAGTAACGAAAGAAGTGAAGAAAAAGGAAGTAATAAAAATGCATGCCTACAAAGATTATTGTGGTAATGTATATACAGGTTCTTTTAGTTGTGATGGATGTGATGCTTTAGCTGTTGCTCACGCAATGTGTGGTTACTAATTTTAAATTTTATAAGCAAGGGCGTAAACCCTTGCTTATTTATAACAACAAAATAAAATAAAAAAATGAGAAAAATAATTTGCATTATCTTTTGTGTTTCATTCATTAATTGCTTTTCTCAAAAAGGAATTGTATACTATGGCTATATTGAAGCATTAGGCATGGGAAATGCCAAGGGATCAGATAGTAATGCTTATATGATTTTTAATAAAGAGCAATCATATTACGTCACTGCAAAAGACAGTTTAGAAAATGACATAAATAAAAATGAACAGAAAATATTTAAAAATGACGAGGGAGGTGGCTCCATTTATAATGGTTTAAAAGTAAGTCCACAAGGTGATCAAGTAGCCTATCATATAAAAAAGCACACAATGTGGTCTAATATACTTTATGTAAGTCAAATCTATGTTAAAGAAATTGCGCCAGAACAAAAATGGAAGATAGAAAAAGAAACAAAAAAAATTGGTAAGTTTAGTTGTAAAAAAGCAACTGCATTTTTTAGAGGTAGAAATTATACGGCTTGGTTTGCTACCGAAATTCCTCTACCATTTGGACCTTGGAAATTAAATGGCTTACCTGGATTAATTTTGGAAGCTTATGATACAAACAAAAATGTATATTGGTATTTTAAAAGTGTAGAATATCCATCAAATACAAAAGAAAAAACAAAATACTTATCTCTTACAAAAAAAGAAAAATTCAAAACTTACGAGGACTTCATTGCATTTAAAAATGAACAACAACAAAAGGTAAAAGATAAAAGCATTTTGATGAAAAAACAATTTCCAGAAATTCAAGTTGAATTACCTAAGCTAAATGAAATGTTTATAGAGAATGAATAAAATAATAGTTTTGTTACTCCTTTTCCCTTTTTCTCTATTTGCCCAACAAATTGCCATCAAAGGGAAAATAAAAGATAATCAAAACAGAAGCATTCAAAGTGCTTCTGTTTCTATATCGGATGAAAACGAAAATAATTTAGGTTATAATTATTCCGACGAAGATGGAAATTATAATATTACGTTTGAAAAACCAAATTCAGAAAAAATAATAATTGAAGTTTCTTGTCTGGGATATCATAAAAAAACACTGACACTCAATATAAAATCAAATACTATACAAAACTTTATTTTAGAAGAAAAAACAGAATCACTTAAAGAAGTGGTTATAGAATCTGGTAAAAAAATAAGGATTGAACAAGATACAACTACAATAAAAGTAGCCAGTTTCGGTAACAAAACGGAGCAAACCGTCGAAGATATTTTGAAAAAAATTCCTGGTATTGAGGTTTCTAAAGATGGAACAATCAAAGCGCACGGAAAAACTATTGATAAACTGTTGATTGAGGGAGATGATATGTTTGATAAAAATTATAAACTTTTATCAAAAAATCTTGACGCAAAAGTTTTAGATGCGGTACAAATTATTGATAACTTTGAAGACAATCCTATTCTGAAAAAACTTAACAATTCAGATAAAGTAGCTTTAAACCTTAAACTAAAAAAAGGAAAAACAAATGTTTGGTTTGGTAATATTAGCCTTGGTAGCGGTATTGTTTCAGAAAATCGTTGGAAAGAAAGTTTGAATTTAGGTTTGCTAAAGAAGAAAATCAAGATGTTTTATTTGTTTGATTTTAATAATCTTGGTGAAAAAGCAAGTGATTTAATCAATACGAATGTTATTGACAAAACAACATTTAGCAATGATAGATTTGAATACAAAACAAAAAATCTATTCAATATAAACAATAACGAAGTTCAATTTTTTAGTAAAACACAAAGTGTTTTTAATAAAGCATTTTTAAATTCGTTGAGTTTTACAAAAAAAATAAACCCTTCACTTTCTTTACGAGGAGTAGTTTATGTGGCAGACGATAATCAAGATCAAAATTCATTTTCCGAAACTAAATACAACATAGACAACAACCCAATATCATTTACAGAAAATAATTTTTACAATAATCATAAAACATTATCTTCGACAGAATTGGAATTAAAATATAATGCAAACGAAAAAAATTACATCACTAATTTGTTTATTTTTAAAAACAATTCAAACAAGTTGAACAACAATTTAATTTTCAATTCTGACCAAATTAACCAATCATCAAAAGTAGAAAATTATACATTTTACAATCATTTTAACCATACTTACCAACTTTCAGATAATAAGGTTTTAAATAGCTATATATATTTTGGTAATGATAAAATAAATGAAAAAACCAAAATCAACTCTCCTTATTTAAATACTTTTTTAAATGGGAACAATAGTGATTTTATCTATCAAATAGCAAATAACAAACTATTATATATTGGTGGTAAAACTAAATTAATCTCAAAATTCAGAAAAATTGACATTACAAATAGTTTACAATTTGAAGTAAACCAAGAACAATTTCAAAATACTTTTTTAGTCAACAATAGTACTAATTCAGACTATGAAAACAACACAAAATTGAATCAAAAAAAAATATTATTTGACAATGCTATTAGATACAATTTCTCAAAAAAAATAGATTTTACGGCAAACATAAGTTTGCTAAACAATGTTTTTAATACACAAATTGCAAAAGATAATGTTTTTCTAATTAATCCAACCTTATCGATAAACATTAAAAAAACAGGTTTTGGTACTTTTTTATTATCCTATTCAGAAAACAATATTTTACCAGAAATCAATCAACTAACCTCTAATAATCAATTAATTGATTACAGAAGTTTTTTAAAAGGAGCGTTGTATAACAAACCCTTAAAAAATACTGTTTCTTCCTTTACTTATTATTTTTACAATGATGAAAAAAGATTTTCAATACATACAAGTTTGTTTTATATAAAATCTAATTCTATATTCAATACAGAAAGCACTTTAGCTAATGATTTTAATTTCGCAACTTACAAACAAACCGATGGAGGCGAAAGCTACAATTTTAATTTTAGTTTTGTCAATTACAATCGTAAACTCAAATTAGCGTCAAAAATAGAAACAACACAAATGTGGAATTCTACACCAATAAATGTAAATTCAAATGAATTTGTGCAAGCAAAAAGTTATACAAATATTTTAAAATATTCAGCAACAACTTATTTCAAAATTCCAATAAATTTTGATTGTGGGTTTAGCTATAATTATAATCAATCTGAATTCAATACTATTCAATCGAATAACACAACTAAAGATTTTTTTGTTAATATCAATTACGCAATTTCTAAAACTTGGTTAGCAGAATTCAATAATTCTTTTTATTATGTAAACAAGCAAAATTATTCTTTCAATAACATTGTAGTAAACTATAATCCAACCGAAAGTCGATTTTCATACAGACTTTTATTTAACAATATACGCAATGAAAACGAATATACATTTATAACAATTAGCGACTATACCTACTTTAAATCAAGTATAAATCTTGTTCCACGATATTTACTTTTTGTAGTAAAATACAGGTTTTAAACCAATAGCGTCCAAAACAATTAAAGGAAGCAAGTTTTTTACGCAAAGATTACCTTTGAGGTTGACAAAAAACCATTCTTTCTTATGACAAATATAATATTGTTTTCTCGAATTAGTTGCAAATTCGACCGTTCAATATTTTATAACTTGTAAAAAAAGCAAACCGCTAAGCATCAAAAATGAATTTAATAAATTTGCAAATCCTAAAAATTGTTTAGGACAGTATTGTAAGATATTTATACTTAAAAATTTATAATATTATTTATATTGATACAAACCATGCACTAGGCTGTTACTGTTAATATTCTTTTTAAAAAGACGATTTTGGCAGTAGGTTACTACCGTCGTTATTTTATATAAATTTATAAAAAAAGTATTGATAAAAATTAAATATATTTGCATCAATATATCAAGTTGCTGTCGTTACAAATTATTTGCAATTGTAATAAATTATAATTGTGCCCAACAAAATGAATTGTAAACCTAAACAACCAACCAATTTAAACTAATTTAAACTTTTGTAATGAAATCAATCGTTTTACGTGAAATAAAATCTTTTTTTGGCTCGCCTATTGGCTACATGGTCATCGGACTTTTTCTGTTGATTAACGGTCTATTTCTATGGGTTTTTGAAGGTGAGTATAATATTTTAGACAGTGGCTTTGCCGATTTAAATCCGTTTTTTGCGCTCGCTCCAATGGTTTTGTTATTTTTAATTCCAGCCATAACCATGCGCAGTTTTAGCGACGAAATGAGACAAGGTACACTTGAGTTACTGCTTACAAAACCACTTTCATTATGGCAAATTGTAACCGGAAAATTTTTAGGCGCGTTCCTTCTAATTACTATTGCATTGCTCCCTACTATACTATACGTTATTGTAGTTATTAATTTACAAGCACCTACACAAAGTTTTGATTACGGCAGCACTTTAGGAAGCTATTTTGGTCTTTTGTTTTTAATTGCAAGTTACACTTCGATTGGAATTTTTACTTCAACACTATCCGAAAGTCAAATTATCGCATTCATTGTGTCGGTCTTTATATGCTTTGTTTTTTATTTCGGATTTGAAGGCATAAGCGAAATCACTCCTGTTTTTACACACTGTATCGCGTCGCTTGGAATGAATGCTCATTTTAAAAGCATGGCACGAGGCGTAGTAGATTCGCGTGATGTAATTTACTTTGCTAGCATTGTATTTTTCTTTTTATCGTTGACCGTTTTTAAACTAAAATCTTTCCGATTGTAATGAAAAAAAATACAACATCTATTAAAAAAACAGCAACCTTATTAACTGCACTAATTGCTATTAACCTCATCTCATTTTACGTTTTTCATCGCTATGATTTAACGTCTGATAACCGATATACACTTTCTGACGCATCCTACGCAATTATCAAAAAAATAAAAAAGCCTATTTACGTGACCGTCTATTTAGAAGGAGATTTTCCGGGTGAATTTAAAAAATTACAAATCGAAACCCAACAACTATTAGAAGAGTTTACAGCCTACAATCCAAATATTTTATATCAATTTGTAAACCCACTTGCAAATGAACAAGCACGCGACTCGATACTACAATCGCTTGTAACGCGTGGCTTAACGCCGGTAAACGTGACACTTTCTAACAAAGGTAAACAAACACAAGAGGTCGTTTTTCCGTGGGCAATTATAACGTATGGTACAAAAAGCACTAAAGTACAGCTCTTAAAAAACAAAATGGGCGCATCTACTTCTGAAAAAGTTTTGGGCTCAGTGCAGCACTTAGAATATGCCTTTGCCAATGCCTTTAATTCGATAAGCAACGAAAAATATAAAAAAGTAGCCATCGTAAAAGGCAACGGTGAACTGCAAGAGGTGTACATGGCCGATTTTATAAAAGCAGTACGAGACAATTATGGTATAGGTCCTTTTACACTCGATTCGGTTGCTAAAAATCCAATTGAAACATTAAGATATCTTAAAAAATATGACCTAATAGTTGTTGCAAAACCAACACAATCGTTTACCGATCAAGAAAAACAGGTACTAGACCAATACACTATTAATGGCGGAAAATCAATTTGGTTACTTGACCATGTGGCTATGGAAATGGACAGTTTATACAATAAAAACGGAACCAATTTAGCTTTTCCTCAAAATTTAAATCTAAATGATTTATTTTTTAAATACGGTATTCGTATTAATCCGTTCTTAATTAAGGATCTGCAATGTGCCAGCATCTCGCTCGCCACCGGAAAGCAAGGAAGCGAAACACAATATACAGAATTTCCATGGTTGTTTTCTCCCTTAGTGTATCCGATAGAAAACAAAGACAAATCAAAAAACAATCCGATAATTAGTAATTTGGATGCTATAAAATTTGAATTTGCAAACCCAATAGAAGGGCTTAAAAACACAATTGACAAAACTATTTTACTACAATCGTCGCCTTACTCAACTACGGTTGGTGTGCCTGTACAAATTGGGCTCCAAATGGTTGGCGAACGACCTAATCCAAACGAATTTAAATCGGGTGGTGCCATACCCGTAGCCGTTTTACTAGAAGGAAAATTTAAATCTGTTTTTGAAAATAGGGTGCTGCCGTTTAAAGATTCTGAATACAAAAGTGAAAACAAATCGTCTAAAATAATTGTAATTTCTGATGGCGATGTGATCAAAAACCAAATAGATAAACAAGGACAACCGCTAGAACTAGGTTTTGATAAATGGACTAATAAACAATACGCAAATAAAGAATTTTTACTGAATTGCGTAAATTACTTACTCGATGATAACGGACTTATTTTACTTCGGAACAAAGAAATAAATTTACCCATTTTGGATAAAGAAAAAGTGTATCAAAATTATAATTTTATTGGACTATTAACCATCGGAATTCCATTATTTATATTATTAGTACTTGGACTAACATTAACCTACTTAAGAAAGAAAAAATACAGTAAATAATATTTTAAAAATAGATAAGTTTACAATATATTTGTAAAAAAAATACTTTTTTGCCTACAGCTACAAAGTACTATCAAATTAAATCAAAAAAAATGAAATTTATAATATCAAGTTCGTACTTATTGAAGCAACTTCAAGTTTTGGGAAGCGTTATAAACAGTAGCAATACCTTACCAATACTAGATAATTTTTTGTTCGAATTAAACAAAAAATCATTAATCGTTTCTGCATCTGATTTAGAAACAACAATGTCAGCGACACTAGAGATCGAATCAACAGATATAGGTAATGTCGCCATACCAGCGAAATTATTATTGGATATTTTAAAAACATTTCCAGAACAACCTTTAACATTTACCGTTGAAGAAAATAATACCATCGAAATCAGCTCCAATTCAGGAAAATATGCAATTGCATACGCTCCGGGCAACGAATTTCCAAAATCGATCGCGTTAGAAGATCCTTCAACAACATTAATTCCGGCTGAAGTTTTAGCAACCGCAATTAGTAAAACTATTTTTGCTGCTGGTAATGATGATTTAAGACCAGTAATGTCGGGAGTTTTCTTTCAGTTTTCGCCCGAAGGTTTAATTTTTGTAGCTACCGATGCGCACAAATTGGTAAAATATGCTCGAACTGATGTTACAGCATCACAAGTAGCAGATTTTATTATGCCAAAAAAACCTTTAACTATCTTAAAAAGTATCGTAGGCAGCTCTGACGCTGAAATAAAAATTGATTATAATAATGTAAATGCAACATTTTCTTTCGAAAATTACTCATTAACCTGCCGATTAATTGATGGTAAATATCCAAATTATGAAGCTGTAATTCCGAAAGAAAATCCAAATAAATTATTAATTGACCGCAATCAATTTTTAAGTTCTGTTCGCCGAGTAGCTATTTTTTCTAACAAAACTACGCATCAAATTCGTTTAAAAATTGCTGGAGCAGAATTAAATATTTCTGCCGAAGATATTGATTATTCTAATAAGGCCGAAGAACGTTTAACATGTGATTATCAGGGCGATGATATGCAAATTGGTTTCAATTCACGCTTTTTATTAGAAATGTTGAATAATCTTCAATCGGACGAAATTCAATTAGAAATGTCGCTACCCAACCGGGCAGGAATTTTAACACCTGTAGACGGCTTAGATGAAGGCGAAACAGTAACCATGTTGGTAATGCCCGTGATGATTAATAACTAAAAAATATCTTCCACTACAAAATATCGCTTTATTATTATTAAAAATAACCTCAAAACGCCTGTATATTCAATGAATTTGCAGGTCTTTTTGACTTCAGTAGCCTTAAATAACACCCATTTTTTGCATTAAAAAACTAGCACTTCGATTTTTGCAAACGCCATTACGAAGCTTAAAATCAAAATACAAATCGTTGTGCACTATTTCCGCTTCAAAACACTTATTTGTAAGTTCATTCGGATACTCATTTGTGGTTAAACAAACTTCAATATCGTGTGTAGCAATGGCTCCGATGGCTCTTTTTTGAAGCATTTTTTTAACAACTTCTATTGTACCGTTTCGCTTATCATCCGAATTTGTACCACGTAAAATTTCATCTAATAGTACAAATCCGCGCCTTTTTACAAGACAATCCATGATGTATTTCAATCGTTTTATTTCTGCATAAAAATACGATTCATTATCGGCCAACGAATCTGATAATCGCATAGAAACCAAAATTGGCATCGGATGAATACTTGCCTTTGACGCGCAAACCACCGAACCAATTCCTGCTAAAACCATATTAACACCTAAACTTCTTAAAAAAGTGCTTTTTCCGGACATATTAGAACCTGTTAAAATCACAAACGATTGCGGTTGAAAAACTACATCATTTCCGACTCTGTGCTTACTATTTAATAAAGGATGGCTTAAGTTGGTAAACGAAATTTCGAAATCTGAATTCAATTCAGGATAAGCAAAATCAGGATTATTATAGGATAAATTGGCCAAACTGTTCAACATTTCAAATTCACCAATTACCTCTAGCCATGATTCTAACTGAGAAGCATTTGCTTGTTTCCAAAACATAAGCTGTTTTAAAACATGCAAATGAAACAAAAACAATCCGTTAAAAATTATGGTACCCATTGCATTAAAAAAAAGATCCATTTGCGAAAATAAGAGCGATAATCGTCTCAATTGTTGACTTGCAAGATGCTTGTTAAAAAATAATTTTTGCTGCAAATCAATTAATTTGTCAGACACAAAGGATTCGGTTTCAATTTTTTGAACAATTAAACTATATTGCTTAATTATTTTGTCAATATTTTCGGCATCGTTAATTTCGGCTTTGATTCTTTTTAAAAAATTACGAATCATACACAAATTGAATAAAAATAAAAGGGGAATATAATTTAAAAACGTTTGGTTTTTAGTTATAAAAAAAGCAATCACACAACCAATCAATAATATAGGTGAAACGAACGAAATAATTACATAATAGTTTGAAACTACCTTAGCTTCGCTTCTACTCCATTTTAGCAAAGTTTCGTAAACAGATTTATCATCTTTTGTTATTTTAGAAGTTGCTAAAAAATAGTGACGCCAACTTAATTTCATGGCAAGTTCTTCAATTGCCGTTTGGTTTTTAATAATTGCATCGTTTGGCAATAAGGTTAACAATTGTTGTGACAACTTTTTTTTACCTATAAAAGTTGCTGTTCTGTTTACATTTTGAAACAGCGAATTTTCTCCAAAAATATCTAAATCATAACAATATAAATGATTAAAGTCATTAAATTCAATACCATTCTCAAACGGAATTTTTATTCGATTTAAATACAAAATTTCATCTTGATTTATTGTAACCAAGGCATTATTTACATGTATTAAATATTTGTTTTTATCGTGCAATTTTAAAAAATATACAAATATTATTAAGGCAAACAAAGCTAAAATTATATAAATTGGCTGCGCCGATATAAAATAAATATAACCCAATACTAAAAATGCAAGCAGACTCAAAAATCTAAAAAAACTAATCAAATTATATTTTTTTTTCAAAGAATCTAATGCTTTCTGATATTGAACAACGCTCTGTTTATAAATTTCCATAGTTAAAAAATAATTTTATCAAATATAGTTGTATTATCGTACATCGAGAGTTACAAAGTGCGAAGTTTTACCTATTTTTGCAAAAAAAATGTTGAATTTAGATACAATTTGTGCCACAGCAACAGCAGCAGGGGTTGGAGCTTTAGGGATTATAAGAATTTCTGGCAGTGAATCAATTGTTAAAGTAAATGCTATTTTTAAAGGTAAGAATTTACAAGATGTAACTTCGCACACGATTCATTACGGAAACATCATATCAAATACAAACCAAGAAATTATTGACGAAGTAATGGTAGCTGTTTTTCATGAACCTCGTACTTTTACTACTGAAAATTTAGTTGAAATTTCATGTCATGGATCGCCTTTTATTCAACAAAAAATCATAGCACTATTGTTGCAAAATGGCGTTCGGTTAGCAACAGCTGGCGAATTTACCCAACGAGCCTTTTTAGGAGGACGCATAGACTTGAGTCAAGCTGAGGCTGTTGCCGACTTAATTGCATCCGAAAACAAAGCATCTCACGAATTGGCAATAAACCAAATGCGAGGTGGATTTTCGTCAGAATTAAAACTTTTGCGAGACGAATTAATAAATTGCACTGCTTTGGTGGAATTAGAGTTAGATTTTTCGGAAGAAGATGTTGATTTTGTGAATAAAGAGCATCTTATTGCTTTGATAACCGAAATTAACTTAAAAATAGAGCCTCTAATTGAGTCATTTGCTTATGGTAACGCCATAAAAACAGGCGTGCCGGTTGCAATTGTGGGTAAACCAAATGCAGGAAAATCATCACTTTTAAATGTGCTACTTAATGAAAACAGGGCGATTGTGTCATCAATACCTGGTACAACACGCGATACTATCGAAGAGGAAATAGTAATTGATGGCATTGCATTTCGGTTTATAGATACCGCTGGAATCCGAGAAACTCAAGACGAAATTGAATCGTTGGGTATTTTAAAAACCTTTGAAAAAGCAAAAGAATCTACAATTGTTTTATATCTTTTTGATAAGGATGATGCGTCAATGGACGAAGTTATTTCTGACTATCAATTATTGAAAACAGCAACTAATTCAATTTTTATCTGTCCAACAAAAATTGATTTATACGATGGTTTTGATTGGGATGAATGGTCTACATATTTAAAAAAACGCATAAATTATTCGACATTAATAGGTTTAAGTACAAAAACAAAATTGAACATCACGACTTTAAAACAACAATTGTCCGCACCTTTTTTAAACATCAAAGAAAAAAGAGGTAATAGTATTGTGGTGAACCAACGACATTGGATTGAACTTGTCGAAACGAAATCAGCCTTAAATTTAGCTAAAAATGGTTTGCAAAACGGACTTTCGGGCGACTTGGTTGCATTTCACTTACGCGATGCTATTCGCAGCATCGGAAATATTACGGGCGAAGTTGAAATTGACCGCGACATTTTAGGAACAATTTTTGGAAAATTCTGTATTGGAAAATAAAATTTATATGTTAAATTACTTCTGTAACAAGTACTCTATTCTTGAAATTCAGATGTATTTTTTAACATCCCAAGTGCTTAAACACATCATCGAGATACCTTTTACTACTGCTTCATAAACTATAATTTAGCAAATGTGCTTTTCGTTTTAGCAAAAATAATTTTAGGGCTTTACAAAACAATTTATAACTAAATGGACTACAACTTTTGTGGTCGCATAACAATTTAATGCATGAACTTTTTGATATTTACATAATTATGTAATATTTAAAAAATGTTATGTAACACGCTATCTTCATACTCATCGCATCTTTGTAAACTAATATTCAAATGTTTTTTTATGAAAATGCAAACAAAAAAAGTAGCTTTACTACTCTCTTTATTTAATGCTGTTTTAGTTTTTTCGCAAGTTGTAAATGATACTCGTGATAAATTAAAAATAGGATTTAAAGCAGGTGTAAACTACTCCAATGTTTATGACGAACAAGGTCAAAATTTTGTTGCAAATGGAAAAGCTGGTTTTGCAGCAGGTGCTTTTGTTGCTATTCCGATTGGATCATTTTTTGGCATTCAGCCCGAAATTATGTATTCTCAAAAAGGCTATAAAGCCACAGGCACAGCACTAGGATTTATTTATGATTATACTCGCACAACAAGTTACTTAGATATTCCATTGTTACTGCAAATCAAACCAATACCGATGGTATCAATTGTTGCTGGCCCACAATTTTCGTACCTACTTGACACAAAAAACTCATTTAATGGAAATACAACTACAAGCAGCGAAGCTACTGTTAACGTGGATAATTACAAAAAAAATATTTTTGGCTTTGTTATTGGTGCAGATATTGAAGTTGATCATTTTTTAGTTTCTGCACGAGCAGGATGGGACATCACCAAAAGCGATGCCAATGGCAATTCTGAGGCACCACGATATAAAAATCAAGTGCTTCAATTAGCAATAGGATATGCCTTTTAATTTAAATACAGATTATTTTGTTTAGAAATAAGCATGCTATTACAATTAACATCTATTTTCTAATTAATAAATTACAAAAATTAACGTATAAACCGATATGGCAAAAAGCTAATGTATGCTTTAAATTTTGAAGTCTCCACTAGAACTAAAGGTTAATTAGCATAAAATATAATAAAAAAATACAAGACAAAAGAAACGCACAAAAAATTAAATATATGATACCAAAGATAGGAATACCTGACAAAGATTTGAATAAAAGTATACAACTGTTATCAATTGTATTGGCCGATTCGGTCGTTTTATATACAAAAACTAGAAAATTTCATTGGAATGTTTCAGGGAATAGCTTTATGGAATTACATAAATTATTCGAAACCAATTACACCGATTTAGAAAAAATTATTGATGACACTGCCGAACGTATCAATGAACTTGGCGGCAAAACAATCGGAACAATGCAAGAATTTTTGGAGATAACTAATTTAAAAGAAAATCCAAAATTATATCCAAATCAAAAAGATATGATTGTCGAACTACTTACCGATTATGAACTTGTAATTGTAATGATAAGAGAAAGTGTAACGCAATGCAATACAAGCCATGATTATGGAACCGTAGATTTTTTGACTGGTTTGTTAGAAGCAAACGAGAAAACTGCTTGGATTTTACGAAGATATTTAAGCTAAAAATAAGAGTATTAATTCTAAATAAATAAATTATGAACACAACAGAGGCTGAAGGAAAATGGACCGAATTTAAAGGAAAATTAAAACAAAAATTTGCTACTTTAACAGATGATGATTTGTTATTTGCAGAAGGAAAAAAAGATGAAATGATGGGGAATATTCAGAAAAAATTAGGGAAAACTAAAGAAGAAATTCACAAAGCATTGGAAAACTAGTAGTTTTTGCGATGTAGTACAAGCCGTTCAAATTATTTTGAACGGTATTTTTATTAAAAAATATACCTCTATTTTTATTTTGGCCTTTTTTAATAAAAGTTATATAACAATTATAAAAAATAATATAACAACTAATATACGCATTATGTGCAAATTTGTGCCATAATAATTAACTAAAAAGACAACTAATATGCAAAATTTACTTTACACCGTTGCTATAATAATGATCATTCTTTGGGCTTTAGGCTTTTTTGTTTACAATGTGGGAGGATTAATTCATATTCTTTTAATTATTGCGGTTATCGCAGTCATTTTAAGATTAATAAAAGGAAGAAACGTATAAATTTTAAAAAAAGTAGTATGAAAACAAATAATTCAATTTTGGGAGTATTGGGCGGAATCGGAATTGGTGTAGCCTTAGGTGTGCTTTTCGCACCAGATAAAGGAACAGAAACGCGACGAAAAATAGGAAAAAAAAGTACTGATTTAAGCGATGAAATTAAATTAAAATTTGATAACATCTTAGAATTATTGGAAAATACAGTTTCGAGATCAGAAACAAAAGCCAATGAGTATTTAAATGACGGAAAATCATTAATAGAACAAATAAACAAAGATGTTGTAACTGAATTCAAATAAAAAATAATGGAACGAATCGCAACATCAATCGAAATGCTTTTTGAAAAAGCAGAATTATATTCAAAAACAAACATCGAATTACTGCACCTAAAAGTAATTAGTAAAGCAGCAGATGTGTTATCGTCAGTTACAGCTATAATTGCTGTTGGGACTGTTGTAGTACTTTTTTCTTTGTTTTTAAATATTGGCTTAGGCTTGTATTTAGGTAAACTGTTAGGCGACTATTATTTGGGGTTTTTTGTAGTTTCGGGATTTTATTTTTTAATCGGATTGCTTATTTACTTTCTAAAAGATACTTTTATTAAACGGAAAATAAGTGATTTAATTATCTCTAAATTAATAGAGCAAAAAACCTAACGTTATGCAAACAGAAAGTCCGTCCAAAAAATTAGAATATTTAATTGGTGCCTTAGAATATCAAAAAAGTCAAGAACTGTGTGCATTAAAAACGCAATTTCAAGTTACTTATGACAGTTTTAAACCTGTAAATATTCTTAAAAATTCGTTGTTAGAAATTAAAAATACTCCCGAAATTAAAAAAAACATTAAGGGCACACTTCTTGGCATATCCGGAGGATTTGTAATGAACAAATTGGTTTCGATTACAAGTACTAATCCAGTAATGAAAGTTGTTGGAACTGTTTTACAATTTGTAGTTGGAAATTACATTTCAAAGTATGCTCAAAAAAACGAAGCACTTAACAACTGATCGAACCAACTAAGATTTACAAAATAAATTATAACGCATAAAAAACATCTTATATAAATTAAAAAAACAATAGCAACACAATCAAATTACGAACCTAACCTATAATGCAGTAATGTGATAGGTAATCTATTAATTTAATTCAACTTTCAAAACTTCAATTTTATGTTGCAAATGATTTAACAAAACCTGAAATCGTGCTAATTCAATCAGGTCATCGCCTTGCTGAGAAAAATCAATTAAATCATCAAGGGTTTCATGTATCAAAAGTAATTTTTTATTGGCTTCCGATATATTTTTTTGCGCAATTAAGTCAATTACATATTGAATTTGTGATTGAATATCCGTGAAATTTTTGTGCATTATTTTATTCTTTTACGCAAAAAACGGACTACTTTATTTAAGTAGGAATAAAATAATCCGGTTTTTTTATTTAAACAATTAGTTAGACTTTAACCTCTTTTTTATGAGAGCAACAACTCGCTTTTTTTTCATCTTTTGAGCATTCTTTTTTAGCAGGTGTTTTCGCTTCATTTCGAGCTACATCTGCTTTTTTTAATTTTGGATCTTCTTGCTGTGCATTCATTGTAATTGAAAATAACGCTACAAATACTACTGTTGAAATTACTTTTTTCATTTTTTCTGTTTAAATATTAAAATTATTGTTGAGACGCACAGGTACTTTTTGTTCGATCTATACTTGTTTTTTTTATGGCTTCATAACCCCCTTTAATGTCAATTACATTATGAAATCCGCGCGATTTAAAAATTGATGCTGCAATTACCGATCTATATCCTCCAGCACAATGAATATGAAACGGAATTTTTTTAGGAAATTCGTGTAAATAATTATTCAAAAAATCTAATGGTTTTGACAAAACATCGTTCACATGTTCAGCGGCGTATTCGCCTGGTTTTCTTACATCAAAAACCAATCCATTGTTTTCAATTACAACCGCTAAATCTGATGCTAAAATCGAATTTACGGTTTCTATCTCAAAGCCCGCATTTTTCCAAGATGCAAATCCGTTTTCTAAGTACCCTAGCACGTTATCGTAACCTACTCGTGCTAAACGAGTTACTGTTTCATCTTCTCGACCAATTGGGCAAATTAGTAAAATAGGTTGTTTATGATCTGGTATAAGCGAGCCTACCCATGGTGCAAACCCACCATCAATACCAATAAATATTGAATTTGGAACATGACCATTTGAAAAGTCGTCTTGGTGACGCACATCTAAAATTAAGACACCTACTTCATTTGCAATTAGCTCAAAAGTTTTAGGAGATAATGGTTTTAGTATTTTAATCAAACAAGCAACGTCTTGGTAACCTTCTTTATTTAGTCGTACATTCACCGGAAAATAAGAAGGTGGTGGCAACAGTCCATCAGTTACCTCAGTAATAAATTGAGCCTTAGTCATGTCGGACCGCAAGGCATAATTGGTATTTTTTTGGTCGCCAATAGTTCCGATTGTTTCTTTGCTTAAATTTTTACCGCAAGCACTTCCCGCACCGTGCGCCGGATACACAATTACATCGTCCTCAAGAGTCATAATTTTATTACGAAGGCTATCAAACAGGTGGCCTGCAAGTTCATCTTGGGTAATTTCGTTTGCTTTTTGTGCTAAATCGGGTCGTCCTACATCGCCTAAAAAAAGCGTGTCACCACTAAAAAGGGCATGATTTTTTCCCGACTCATCTTTTAATAAAAAACAAGTACTTTCCATCGTGTGCCCAGGAGTATGTAAGGCTGTAATAGTACTATTTCCTAGTTTAAAAACTTCATTATCAACAGCTTGATAAAATTTAAAACTAGGGTTTGCATGAGGTCCGAATATTATTTCGGCTCCTGTTTTTTCTGCTAAAGTGACATGCCCCGAAACAAAATCTGCATGAAAATGTGTTTCAAAAATATATTTAATTTTAGCAGCACTAATTTGTGCCTTATCAATATAATTTTGCACCTCGCGTAGCGGATCAATAATAGCTACTTCGCCGTTACTTTCAATATAATAAGCGCCTTGTGAAAGGCATCCGGTATAAATTTGTTCTATTACCATAAACCAAAAATAAGTTTTTTTTTGGTACGAAAACTAATTTATGAAAAATTTAGGTTTACACACATTGATGCCCTAAATTTCCAACGCAAAAAATGGTATAGCAGTACAACAATTTTAAATTTAATAATTTGAGCGTTACCTGCTTGCTTCGTACCTAGCAACGGCAGGTCGGGCTTTGCGTTACAATCTTTTTAGCGAAAAAAAAATCGCTAAAAAGGATTTTCACTTCAATCCCTAACGCAACCCAATAATCCAAAAAAATTTTATAAAAGGTTGGGTTTTGCTCGCCAAAAATAAATTTAATACGCTATGTATTACCGCAAAAATACAACGTATTTTTTTATAGATAGTATCTTGCAATGTTATCATTTAGCGCAGCACAAGCTCTTTTACAACAATACAAATGCCTGTAAAAAGCACAAAATAACCAAATGACGTTTTTAAATTGTTTGCATTTACTCTCTTTGAAATTTTGTTTCCTATAAATAAACCTACCACCGAGCTAGTAGTAAACTTTAAAAGAATTGACCAGTCAAGCAATGCAAACGAATTATAATCACCCAAAAAACCCAATAATGATTGCGTTGCCACAATAAATAACGATGTGCCAATGGCTGTTTTCATAGGTGTATTTGCTAAAAAAAGCAAAGCAGGGATAATTAAAAAGCCGCCACCTGCACCAACAAAACCTGCTAACGTACCTATTAAAAGTGCAATCCCAATAATTTTTGGATACTGAAATGCTTTTGTATCCGCCAAATTAGTAGCAGCTATCGGACGAATCATTTTTAAAGAGGCAAAAATCATTACTAATCCAAAAACCACTAAAATCAAAATTGATTTTGAAATACTGTAACTAGTTGTGAGGTTTATCGTATTCGGAATTTTTGGCATCAAAAACAAACGAGTCAAAAAAACTGCCAAAACGGTTGGAACGCCAAATAAAAAAACTTTTTTAAAATCAACCAAATGTTGATTTGCTTTTTGAATTCCACCAACAAAAGCGGTGCATCCTACAACAAATAAGGAGTACGCAGTTGCCAAAACAGGTTCTATATGCAGCACGTAAACAAAAATAGGTACCGATAATATTGACCCGCCACTACCTATTAACCCCAGCGAAATGCCAACAAAAAGTGCTAAAAAATAACTTAAAACCTCAGAAAACACCATTTGAAATAATTTTTAAAAATTAATTGATTTTTGTAAAAGTAAAATAAAAAAAAGGAATAGTTTTACAAATTGAAATTTCTATCATTAATGTCACAAAACAAAATACGAATTGATAAAACATGTCTTAACTGCAATTATGTTGTTGAGTCCAAATTTTGCCCAAATTGTGGTCAAGAAAACGTTGAAACCAGAAAATCGTTTTATCACTTATTTATTCATTTTTTTGAAGATTTAACGCATTACGAAAATGCTTTTTGGCGTACGATAAAAAATCTAATTTTTAAACCGGCTGCACTAACAAAAGAATACCTATCTGGAAAAAGAATGTCTTATTTAGCTCCTGTGCGACTTTATATATTTATTAGTTTTGTAACTTTTTTTATGTTTTCGGTGCTGCCAGATCAAAAAAAAACACAGCCTAAATTAGAAAAAAGTAAATTTGCGGTAGGCAATCAAGGTATAGTTAAAATATCGTACGGAAAAGAAAAAGACACGTCAAAAACGCATAAAGATACCGTTTACATAGAACAATTACGTATCTTAAAATTAGAAAAATTAGGTATTATATCAAAAATAGAATCCGACTCTTTACAACAAGCAATTACTGAGATTAAAAATAAAAATGCTGAAGATGACGATTTTATAGACTTGAGCGAAGATTACACCTCGGTTAAAGAACTAGATTCTATTCAAAAATTTGGTGCTCAAAAAGATAAAATGAGCCCTGTTACTTACTGGTTAAACAAAAAAATGCAAGAAGTAAAAGACAACAATAAAGGTAAAAATTTAAAAGAAAAGTTTCTGGAAAATTTTGGACATAATATTCCAAAGGCAATTTTTTTATATATGCCTATCTTTGCTCTTTTACTATGGCTGTTTCACAACAAAAAAAAATGGTATTACTTTGATCATGGCATCTTTACATTACATTACTTTTCATTTATATTATTGGCCAGTTTACTAATAAAATTGATTCATTTTGGTTTTGAGCAAGTAATCGAATCTACTTTTTTTTATGGTGTTAAAATAATTTTTGAAATTGTGGCAGTTTCATATGTTCTCTATTATTTTTTTCCGGCACACCACCGCTTGTATGGCGGAAAACGCAGCATAACCATACTATTGGGTAGCGGATTATTTTTTATAAATTTTATTTTTATAGTTTTCTTTTTATTAATTTTTGCATTTTACAGTCTAATAACCATCCATTAAATGAAAAAAACAGTAGCCTATTTAATCCTAAGTACAGCCCTATTTAATTGCACCATATTAAAACGTAGCAGTATTGATGAACAAAAATATTTAAACTTAATACACAAAGCTGAACTAAAAAAACATCTGACTATAGTAGCATCTGACGAAATGCAAGGGAGAGATACAGGCAGCGACGGACAAAAAAAAGCGGGTCGTTATTTGATATCACAGTACCAACAAAATTCGATACCGTTTCCAGATGGGGCAGCAGATTATTATCAAAAAGTACCCGCAGCATACTTAAATGCTAAATCAAACGAAAATCTACCCGATTCTGAAAACATTTGGGCTTTTATTAAAGGTTCCGAAAAACCAGACGAAGTAGTTGTCGTTTCTGCTCATTACGATCACATAGGTGTGGCAAATGGCGACATTTATAACGGTGCCGACGATGACGGTTCGGGTACGGTAGCACTCTTAGAAATTGCGAAAGCCTTTCAACAAGCTAAAAATGAAGGTCACGGACCAAAACGTTCCATACTGTTTTTGCATGTTACGGGTGAAGAGCATGGTCTGCATGGTTCTCGATTTTACTCTGAAAACCCTTTATTTCCTCTAAAAAACACAGTTGCTGATGTTAATATCGATATGATAGGACGCCGCGACGACTTGCATAAAGATTCTAACAACTACATTTACTTAATTGGTTCTGATTATTTATCATCTGAGTTATATACTATTTGTGAAAACAAAAATAAGAAATTTATAAACCTAAAATTAGATTATAAATTTAACGATCGCAAAGATCCAAATCGCTTTTATTATCGGTCAGATCATTATAATTTTGCGAAAAATGGCATTCCAGTAGTGTTTTTATTTAACGGAGTTCATGCAGATTACCATCAAAAAACCGATGAAGTAGATAAAATTGAATTTGATGCCTTAGCAAAACGCGCACAATTGGCATTTGTAATTACTTGGGAGTTAGCAAATAGAAATGAGAAAATAAAAGTTGACAGAGACGGAAAATAGGATTAATTAGAGATACAATATAACTTGATATTTCAGAAAAATTTTAAAAAGCAGTACTAAAACAAAGCCTAGATGCCGTCAGCATTATATTTGTGCTATTCGGTAGTTGCTATTGTTTTAAAGCTGCTTTTTAAATATTGTTAATGCCAATTATGGTAAGGTCTCGCTTACTTAAAGCCAATGTTTTGGCACATCGTTTTCAACATCAACATCATTAAGTTTAGTAATGAACGAAGTGGACAAATGAAGTTTTTTACAAATAGCTAAAGTTGCATCAAAAACGGTTTCTGTACTCCATTCTATATTTTGAAATAGTTGACGCTGCAAATTGTTTAAACCCAACAAATAGTAGCCCCCATCAAAAGTTGGTCCAAGTACGCAATCTGACGTTTCAAGTTGCAAAAATGCGTCACCTATACCATCAGAAGTTAATTCGTAACAATCGCTACCAATAATGCATACCGATTGATATCCCAAATTAAAAATCTGCTCAAAAGCAGCATGCATTCTGTTGCCTAAATTACCGCCGTGTTGCAACGCCTTGCTAAATAAATGATTGTCCCAAACGTCATCAACTATAATCCTATCTGAATAAAAAACAAATTTATCCACATGTAGGCTTTCCGAAATTTTGCAGGTATGCAGCACTAATTTTTTATAAACTTCTAACGCTTTTGCATCGCCAATAGTTTTTGCTAATCGTGTTTTTACTTTTCCTAATTCCGGATTTTTAGTCAATATAATTAGTGCTTTTTTAGAGTTCATGTTACATTTTCTTAATTTTTTTTACTGCTACTTTTCAAACAACTCCCCTCGGTGCGGTTTAAGTGCATCGCGCATTGCGATCATGTTGCTTTTTTCTACAATCATAAATGCAATAGCATGTAGTTCGTTTTTAATTTCATAACCAGTTATTATGGGTGCTAAGGCTTCCGCTTGAATAAATTCCTTTAGATGAATTTCGTGATGAACTGCTATTTTTTCGGCATCTTGACCCCTAAAATCCCAAATTAATTTAATTTTTTGCATAATACCTTCTCTTTTTTACAAATATAGAAATTTAAACTTTATTTAAAAATGAACGTCAGCCGCACTGCAAACACAATTATACAACTTAACCGAATATCAAATTCATATAAAAACCTAAAATATGTCAAATTAAATATGAAAAGATTGATATTTAGTTTAATTTTATACAATAAAAAGTAACTTTTAGAACCAAATTATCTATTTATGAAAAAACTAACCTTTATAGTACTCGCGCTAGTACCGCTGTTCTTCTTAAATTGCAAATCGAACAAAAGCGAGCATAATTTTACAACATTAACCAAATCGTATTTTGACGATAAAAACGCCTTAGACCCAATTGGCGCCACGCAAAATGGCCAGAATGAGTACAACGACCAGTTTGTTTATGAAATGACCGATTCGTACCGCAAAAAACAAACCCAATTTTTTGATAAATATGAAAAACAATTAGCTCAAGTAGATACTACTGCCCTATCTGCTGAAGAAAAAATTAGCTACGACATCATTAAATGGGAAGTCAAAGGTGGCAAAAACATATTACAATACGATACAAATTTGATGCCGATACATCAATTTTGGGGCACACAGTTAACGATGGCACAATTTGCTGGTGGCTCAAGTGCGCAGCCTTTTAAAATTGAAAAAGACTATCTGAATTTTTTGAAAAGAATGGATTCCTACGCCGTTTGGATCGATTCTGCTATAGTGTACATGAAAAAAGGAATCCAAAAAGACATGGTCCTTCCGCGATCATTAACAATCAAGATGATTCCGCAGTTTGAAAGTATGGTTACCCCAAAAATTGAGGATAACTTATTTTATACAACGCTAAAATCGTTTCCTAAAACATTTACAGAAAAACAAAAAAGCGATTTAACAGCACAATATACTGCTACAATTCAACAAAAATTAGAACCGCAATTTAAAAAAATGACAGCGTTTTTAAAGGACGAGTACTTGCCAGCATCGCGAGCAACAAGTGGCATTGGCAACTTACCCAACGGAAAAGAACTTTACAAAATTTATATCAGGCAATGGACAACCACAAATAAATCTCCAGAAGAAATTCATGCTTTAGGCCTTAGCGAAGTAGCACGAATTAGATCTGAAATGGAAAAAATAAAAACGCAAGTAGGGTTTAAGGGAACGATCAATGAATTTTTTGAACATGTTAGAACCAAACCCGAATTAATGTCGTTTAAACAACCTGAAGAGGTAATTGCAAACTTCGAAAAAATATATCAAACAATAAAACCAAATGTCGACAAACTGTTTGCATTGCAACCAAAATCTACTTTTCAGATCAAAAGAACAGAAGCTTTTAGAGAAAAAACAGCTAGTGCCGAGTACAATGCAGGAAGTGCGGATGGAACGCGACCAGGCGTTTTTTATGTTCCAATTCCTGATGTGAAAACATATAATTGTTATGGCGATGAAGATTTATTTTTGCATGAAGCAATTCCTGGACATCATTTTCAAATATCATTGCAACAAGAAAACCAACAACTGCCCGATTTTAGAAAATACAATTGGTTTGGTGCTTATGGCGAAGGTTGGGCTTTATACACCGAAAGTTTAGGTAAAGAATTAGGATTGTATAAAGATCCGTACCAGTATTTCGGCATGTTAGGAAACGAAATGCACCGAGCTGTTCGATTGGTGGTAGATACAGGTTTACACAGTAAAGGATGGACCCGCGAACAAGCAATAAAATATTCACTAGAGAATGAAGCCGAAGGTGAAGAAGGAATTATTGCTGAAATAGAACGCTATATGGCCATTCCGGGACAAGCCTTGTCTTATAAAATGGGTCAACTAAAAATTTTAGAATTACGACAAAAAGCACAAAACAAAATGAAAAACAAGTTTGAAACCAAAATTTTTCATCAAAAAGTACTTGAATCAGGAGTTTTGCCTTTGGCGCTTTTAGAAAATAAAATCAATAATTGGATTGAAACAGGTAAATAAAGTAGTAAATAAATGCTTTTGAATGCCCTACATTACTTTCGTTAACAGTACAAAACACCTAATGGAGCACGCATTTAATAAAAGAGAAACAATTATAAATCTGCAAAAACTCATATAACTATATTTTATAAAATTTTGGATAATCTGAACATAACTCCCTGAAAAAGGGCAGGTTGATGGCTATTTTTGGCTTAACAATTAGCAATAAATGCGTAGCCGTACCGCACTTTTTATAGGCTTAATTTTATTGGATCGTTAAAAAAAGTACGTAACTTCGTGATTTTATAATAAATGAAGTTTGATTCAAGGTTGCACTTTAACTAAAAAGTGAGGTATTGTTTAAATTTAAATCGTAATGAACTACTGCTTTAACTAGTTCATTACGATTTTGAGTAAGTCGCTTTTTTTTATGTTATTTTACAATAAAAAGTTATAATTTTGAACAAAAACTAATAAATGCCGCTAGAACTCCAACTTCAAGTTTCTCCAGAAACTATTTCCAATGACATTTTACTAAAAAAATACGTTGCGTCACATTTAAAGGTTCCCTTCATTGAAATTGAAAACGTAGTTCCGCTAAAACGTTCGATAGATGCCCGCCAAAAAAATATAAAATTTAATTTAAAAGCGGCAGTTTATCTAAAAAATGAACCTTATTTAAAACAAAAAACAGAACTTCCCGAATACAAAAATGTTACCAATTCGCAAGAAGTGCTTGTAGTTGGAGCCGGACCAGCGGGGCTTTTTGCTGCTTTGCATTTAATTGAGTTGGGATTAAAACCCATTTTAATAGAGCGTGGAAAAGAAGTACGTGGGCGTCGTAGAGATTTAAAAGCAATCAACGTGAACCACATTGTTAACGAAGATTCTAATTATTGCTTTGGTGAAGGCGGTGCAGGTACTTATAGCGACGGAAAATTATACACCCGATCTAAGAAACGAGGTGACATCGATAGAATTCTAAAACTACTGGTTGCATTTGGTGCCACACCAGATATTATGGTTGATGCGCATCCGCATATTGGAACCAACAAACTTCCGCAAATAATTCAAGATATTCGAGAAAAAATTATAGAATTTGGCGGACAAGTTTTATTTGAAACCCGCGTTATTGATATTATCATCAAAAAAAGCGAAATTCAAGGCGTAATTACACAAAATGGTGCTACACTTTTAGCTAATAAATTAATTTTAGCTACTGGACACTCTGCAAGAGACGTTTTTGAATTACTGGATAGAAAGAAAATCTTAATCGAAGCAAAACCCTTTGCACTTGGTGTTCGGGCAGAGCATCCGCAAAGTTTAATAGACCAAATTCAGTACAGTTGTGATTATCGTGGTCAACATTTACCTCCTGCGCCTTATAGTATTGTGAAGCAAGTAAACGGACGTGGTATGTATTCGTTTTGTATGTGTCCGGGCGGTGTAATTGCACCTTGTGCTACAAATATGGGCGAAGTAGTTACCAATGGTTGGTCGCCTTCAAAACGAGATCAAGCAACTGCAAATTCAGGAATTGTTATTGAATTAACCTTACAAGATTTTAAACCTTACGCGAAATTTGGTGCACTAGCCGGTTTAGAATTTCAAAAAGCAATTGAACAAAAAGCGTGGCACTTAGCGGGACAGACTCAAAAAGTTCCTGCACAACGTATGGTTGATTTTACCCAAAACAAGGTTTCAACAACAATACCAAAAACATCTTATGTACCAGGCACCACATCGGTTGAGATGGGGCAGGTTTTTCCAAAATTTTTATCGCAAATTCTTCGTGAAGGATTTACTGAATTTGGAAAATCAATGAAAGGTTATTTAACTAACGAAGCTATTTTGCATGCACCAGAAAGTCGAACCTCATCGCCTGTTCGAATTCCACGAAATGCAGATACTCTAGAGCACCTACAAATAAAAGGACTGTATCCTTGTGGTGAAGGTGCGGGTTACGCAGGCGGCATTATTTCGGCAGCAATTGATGGCGAAAAATGTGCTAAGATGGTGGGCTTGAGCTTAAAAAAATACGCGCTTTTTTAAAGTAACAAACATAAAAAAACCGAGCCATTTCTGACTCGGTTTAATCTAAAATCTATTCGTCTATTATCTAAACGTCTTATTTAACCTCTTCAAATTCTACATCTTGCGTATTATCGCCTGATGCCTCTGTTTCAGGTTGTGCTGGTTGCCCTTGCGCTTGTTCACCTTGTGCGTACATAGCTTCGGTGGCTGTTTTCCAAGCTGCGTTTGTATTGTCTAAACCTTTTTGAATAGCTTCTAAATCTTGCGATTGGTGTGCCATTCTTAATTCAGTTAACGCATATTCGATGGCTACTTTATTATCGTCAGAAATTTTGTCTCCTAATTCTTTCAACTGGCTTTCTGTTTGAAAAATTAAACTGTCTGCTTCGTTCAATTTTTCAGCTCTTTCTCTTGCAATTTTATCCGCACCAGCGTTAGCTTCAGCATCTTTTTTCATTTTTTCGATTTCTTCTGATGTTAATCCAGATGATGCTTCAATACGAATATCATGCGATTTTCCGGTTCCTTTATCGGTTGCCGAAACTTTAATGATACCATTAGCATCAATATCAAAAGTTACTTCAATTTGTGGAACACCTCGTGGTGCTGGTGGAATTCCGTCAAGGTTAAAACGACCAATTGTTTTGTTATCGGCAGCCATTGCTCTAGCTCCTTGCAAAACATGCAATTCAACGGTTGGTTGCGAATCTGCAGCGGTCGAAAATATTTGTGATTTTTTAGTGGGGATTGTAGTATTTGACTCAATTAAATTGGTCATGATACCGCCCATAGTTTCGATTCCTAAAGATAAAGGTGTAACGTCTAACAACAATACATCTTTTACATCTCCTGAAAGAACACCACCTTGAATCGCTGCACCAATTGCTACAACCTCATCAGGATTTACTCCTTTAGATGCTTTTTTACCAAAGAATTTTTCAACTTCGTCAGCAATTCTTGGCATTCTAGTTGACCCTCCAACTAAAATTACTTCGTCAATATCGGATGTAGATAAACCTGCATCTTTCAAGGCCTTAGCAACTGGTTCCATTGAACGTTTTACTAAAGTATCAGACAATTGCTCAAATTTGGCTCTTGATAATTTTTTTACTAAGTGTTTTGGACCTGATGCGGTTGCTGTAACGTAAGGCAAATTAATTTCTGTTTCGGCAGAAGATGACAATTCGATTTTGGCTTTTTCGGCAGCTTCTTTAATTCTTTGCAACGACATTGGGTCTAAACGCAAGTCAATTCCTTCTTCCGCTTTAAATTCGTTTGCCAACCAATCAATAATTGTTTGATCAAAATCATCTCCACCTAAGTGCGTGTCACCGTTTGTTGAAAGTACTTCAAAAACGCCATCTCCTAATTCTAGGATAGAAATATCAAAAGTTCCACCACCTAAATCGTATACTGCAATTTTTTGGTCTGTTCCTTTTTTATCTAATCCGTATGCTAATGCCGCCGCTGTTGGCTCATTTATAATACGCATTACTTTTAAACCAGCAATTTCACCAGCTTCTTTAGTAGCCTGACGTTGTGCATCATTAAAATAAGCAGGAACTGTAATAACTGCTTCTGTAACGGTTTGACCTAAATAATCTTCGGCAGTTTTTTTCATTTTTTGAAGAGTCATTGCTGACAATTCTTGTGCTGAATATAAACGTCCGTCAATATCAACTCTTGGTGTATTATTGTCGCCTTTTACTACACTATATGGTACTCTTTTTGCTTCTTCTGTAGTTTCAGTAAAAGTATGCCCCATAAAACGTTTGATTGACGCAATCGTTTTTGTAGGGTTTGTAACAGCTTGTCTTTTTGCTGGATCACCTACTTTAATTTCGCCACCTTCTACAAATGCAATGATTGATGGTGTTGTTCTTTTTCCTTCTGAATTTGGTATTACTACAGCTTCTTGACCTTCCATTACAGATACGCAAGAGTTGGTTGTACCCAAATCAATTCCAATTATTTTTCCCATTTTTATATTAATTTAATTTTTAGAAAATTCAGTTTTATAACTCGACTACCAAAAAAGCAAGGATTGTGCCAACCAGAAAACAGAATTAAATTGTCAGTATTTGTGAAAATTGGCGTAATTATATATGACAAGATGGCGGATTTGATTGGTTTCTAGCTCTTGACGCATGGGATAAAATAATTACATTAGTTATTGTAAAGCCATAGTAGCCCCATTTTATTTGTTCAAAAGATTCAAAAAATCCTTCAAAAAAAATTGAAATTAAAGTCAGTACAATTTAAGTTAAATTTTACAGTATTGGATAAGTTGGAGGTTTTATTAAAATAATTGCTCTTCTAAATTTTAAAAAACCTGATAAAATTGTCTAATTTTGAGGTCTTATTCAAACAAAAAAAATGAAACCAACCATTACAATCATAGGTGCAGGAGTTGCTGGATTAACTGCAGCGGTTTACTTGCGTAAAAAAGGATTCAAAATTCAAATTCTTGAAGCCTCTGACCGAGCGGGCGGAAGAGTTAAGACCGACAAAATAGACGGGTTTTTGTTAGATCGTGGCTTTCAGGTGTTTTTAGATTCGTATCCAGAAGCTAAAAAAATATTGAATTACGATGAATTGAACTTAAAAAAATTTCTGCCTGGCGCAACTGTTCTTTATGACGGCGGTCAGTTTGAAATTGCGGATCCATTTCGACGACCAACGGCACTTTTTTCGACACTTTTTGCTCCTGTCGGAAGTTTTAAAGATAAAATTAATACCTTATTTTTAAAATCTAAGTTATTAACAATAACAATTCCGGCCATTTTTAAGCAACCAGAAAAAACAACAGCTTTGCATTTAGTAGATTATGGATTTAGTAAAAAAATGATTAACCGTTTTTACAAACCTTTTTTTTCGGGTATATTTTTAGAAAATGAATTAACTACCTCGAACAGAATGTTCGATTTTATTATGAAGATGTTCTCGGACGGAAATGCAACCTTACCAGAGTTTGGCATCGAAGAAATTCCGAAACAATTGGTAGCAATGTTGCCCGATAATACCATTATTTTTAATGCAAATGTTGTAAATATTGATGTTAACACCGTAATTACAGATAACGGAACTGAATTTAAAACGGATATTATTATAATTGCTACTGAAGCTTCTGATTTTGTAAAAAAATACATCCCCAACCAAAATATAAAAGCCCATCAAGTGACTACCGTATATTTTGAATCCGAAATAGCACCTAATAATAAAGCAGTTGTAGTTTTAAATGCTTCCAAAAACAAAGTATGGGTAAATAATTTAACAGTGATAACTAATATTTCAAAGCAATATGCCCCGAAAGGAAAAGCGTTGCTTTCTGTTTCATATAACGGAATACCTGATGTTTCTGATGAAGAATTGGCTAACAATATGAAAGCCGAACTTAAACAATGGTATGGTGATCAAATAAATTATTGGAAAATGATAAAAACCTACAGAATTAAATATGCTTTACCAAATTTAGAATCGGTCGAAAACGAAATAGATAATATAAAAATGCAAGTATCCGAAAATTTATTTATCTGTGGTGATCATTTACTAAATGGCTCTATAAATGCGGCCATGAAATCGGGTCGGATGGTTGCGGAACTTATTGACAGTAAAAAATAAAAACCTGAAATTTTATACTTTTAGCTCTTAACACCAAAGTGCTATTGAACCTATATATAGTTGTAGCGCTGCACAAAACTATGCAATATTATAAAATAATTATGTAACTTATTTTGTACAAAAACAATCAATTTTGTAGGTTACTTACTTTACTTTTATACTTTGAATAACTACATACAAAATTGGTTTGCAACTATCTTAAAGAAAACTTTAAAAATAGTACTTTGGGTTGCAGGTTCGATTGTACTATTATTTTTATTACTCGCTATTTTATTACAAATACCCACAGTTCAAAATTTTGCTAAAAATAGGGTGGTTAATTATCTACACGAAAAAATTCATACAAAAGTTGCCCTTAATAAAATTGAGATTGGATTTCCTAAAAAAATAATTTTATCAGGCGTTTATTTTCAAGATCAAAAAAAAGATACACTTTTATCAGGTCAAAAAATTGCTGTAGACCTTGATTTATTTGAATTACTTAATAATAAAGTTGAAATAAACGCAATTAATCTTTCGGAAATTGTTGCAAATATTTCTAAAAGCAAGGATTCTATTTTTAATTTTGATTATATAATAAAATCATTTTCAACTACTTCGCAAAAAAAAGATGCTGCCACTTCGCTAACCTTTACTATTGATAAAATTACTTTAGACAAAGTAAAGGTAAAGTATAATGATGCGGTTACTCATACCAATTTTTACACCGATATAATGCATTTTGACACTAAAATAAAAAAGTTTGATGCTTCTAAAATGAATTTTGAAATGCAGGAAGCAAATTTTGATGGCTTTAAAATAAAACTAAAACAAGGTGCAAATCCAACACTTAACCAAGTTAAAATAACAACTAAACAAAATGCAGACTCGAATGTATTAAAAATAAATATTGGAGCACTAAAGTTAGCTAATCTTGAGGTTGATTATTACAATGAAAAAGAACAATTGACTACTAAACTAGCTGTTAAAAAAATGTGTATTGCCTTTAACACAATAGATTTAAAAAATCAAAAATTAGACATTCAAACAATCGAAATCAATGCCTTAAAAGGAGCTGTTGCTATAGGTAAAAAGCTAATATTGAGTCCTAAAGCTAAGTTGGCACTAACTACGACAACAAGTAATTGGGGCATAAAAATTAATAAAACAGCGCTTGCAAGTATGGACTTTAAATATGATGACAATACTATAAATCCAATTAAAAAGGGAGTTGATTACCGACATCTTAATTTAAAGCAAATAAACTTTGAAGCAAATAAAATAAGTTACTCAACAACATCGAGTGCTGCAAAAATTACAAACTTTTCGGTAAAAGATACGAGTGGGCTAGATATTAAGATGCTAAAAACAGATTTTTTTTATGGATTAAACGGAGTTTCACTTAAAAATTTATATCTATTAACGCCACAAACAGAAATTAAAAATCAGATTATTATAGGCTATACATCACTAAATGAGGTAGTTAAAAATATTGGTCAATTGCAGTTTAATATCAACTTTATGAAAAGTAAAATTGGTTTTAAAGATATATTGTTATTTGCACCCGATTTACAAAGTACAAATCTTTTTAAGCGAAATGCGAATGCAGTTTTAAGAATTAATGGAAAAATTAATGGAAAACTAAGTACGTTTTCTATTCCAAATATTGAACTTTCGGGTATTGGTTCAACCAAAATCGCGGCTAGCGGAACTGTTATTGGTTTGCCAAAAATAAATGAAACCTATTTTAATTTAAAGATAAAAAACATACGGTCGGGTGCCAATGATATAGCTCAATTTGTTCCAAAAGAAACGATTACTACAACCATTCACCTTCCACATCAATTTATAACGCAAGGAACTTTTGTAGGAACAATAAACAATTTTAACGCAAATTTAAATTTGACGAGCACCTCTGGAAATGCTATCATTAACGCAACTTTTGACCAAAGAAAAAAAAATAAACAAAAATATAATTTAAAAGTGAGCCTTGATAATTTTGATTTAGGAAGATTAATTAATAATAAATCGTTAAAAAGAATAACTGCAAAAACAACGATAACAGGAACTGGATTTAATAAAAAAACAGCCAATGCGTTTATTTACACTCACATTTTAAAAGCAGATTATAATAAATATGTATATAAAAATATAAAAGTACAAGCTAAAACCAGTACCGGTAATTTTAAATTAAAAGCAATTGCTAACGAGACGAACTTAGCCTTTAATATGATATCTAGTGGCAGTTTTCAGGGTAAATATCCTTTGGGAAAACTATACTTAAATATTGACATAGCCGATTTAAACAAACTTAATCTTCATGCAGGCCCACTCAAAATTCGCGGCGAATTACATGCTGATTTGCAATCGGCAGATTTGGATTTTTTGAACGGAACAATAAATACCTCTAAATTTATTGTTGTTAATGAAAAGGAACAATTTGTTTTAGATTCGATAAATATTATTGCAACAGCGACAAATTTTAAAAATACAATACTATTTAAATCTCAAATTTTAAATGCATCTTTTGATGGTAAATATAAATTATCACAAGTTACAAGTGCACTAAAAAATTCGGTCTTAAAATACTATAATAATGCTACTTATAAAAAATCAGTAGTTCAAAAGCAACACATTTCTTTTAAAATTGATGTTAAAGAAAGTGACATTTGGTATCAATTTTTACCCAAACTAAAAAACCTTTCACCACTTATTTTTTCAGGACGGTACAATTCTGTAAATGATTCTATTACTTTAAATGGATCGATTCCCAAGCTAACGTATGGTGCTAATTCTATTAACGGTGCACTATTGAATATCGAATCTAAAAACAATGCATTACTTTATGAAGTAGTTATTGATGGGATACAAAATACAAATTTTAAATTACACTATACTTCAATTTCGGGCAAAATAGAGAACAACACCATCGAATACGCGTTGCAATTAAAAGATTTAAAAAACAAAGAGCGCTACGTAATTTCAGGAACTTTAAAAACAACAAATCAAAATTTTGAAATAGCATTACGTCCAGAAAGATTATTGTTAAACTATGATTTATGGAATTTATCTTTAGACAATACCATTCGATTTGGCAAAAATAGTTTATATGTTAACCATTTTGAATTGAGCAAAGGCGAAAATTTTGTTAAAATACAATCGCAAGCCAAGCAAGCCGACGCACCAATAGCAATTAATTTTAAAGATTTTGATATTGAAACCGTATCCAACATCGTTCAAAATAGTACGATGCAAATTGGCGGAAAAATGAATGGCACTATTATTTTAAAAAATCTTCAAAAAAAACCACTTTTTATTTCTGATATATTGATTGATCATTTTACTTTTCAAAAAGACACTATTGGCAACCTAAAAATACAAGTTGATAATGCCACTGCTACAACTTATAATTCAAAAATTGAACTTACTGGTTTTGATAATCAATTAAATTTAAATGGAAATTATAATCCAGCAAACAGTAACATCAATTTGGATTTAAACATTAAAAAGCTTACCACTAAAAGTATTCAAGGGTTTAGTTTTGGCACTATTACCGAAGGAACAGGCTTTATAAATGGAGATTTAAAAATCTTTGGTAGTGCAAAAAAACCAATGATATTGGGCGAATTAACATTTGACGAAGTCGGTTTTAAGGTAAAACAACTTAATGCCCAATTTAAATCAATGAACGACAAAATTACTTTTGTTGAGGGTGCTATTGTATTAAAAAACTTTACCATTAAAGATGAAAAAGACAATGATTTAACTATTAACGGAACTATTAAAACTGATAATTTTACAAAATTAGGATTTGACTTAAAATTAGATGCTGCTAATTTTAAGGCAACCAACTCCAAAGCAAAAGACAATCAATTGTATTATGGCGAGTTGTATTTAGATAATCATTTAACATTAAAAGGAACACTTGATAATCCGTTGGTTGATGGAACTATTAAAATAAACAAAGACACTAAATTTACTATTGTTTTGCCGCAATCTGACCCGTCAATATCTGATAGAGAGGGCATTGTGGAATTTATAGATAAAAAACAGCCCCAATTATTTACCATTGTTACTGTTGATAAAGACCAAAGTTTATCTGAAATTAAGGGCATAATAGCCTCGGTAAATATTGAAATAGATAAGGAAGCCGAGATATCAATTATAATTGATAAAGCGAATGGTGATTTTTTAAAATTAAAAGGCCAAGCACAACTTACAGGCGGAATTGATGCCTCAGGAAAAACATCATTAACAGGACGGTATGAATTTACAGAAGGTTCATATGAAATGAATTTTAATTTAATAAAACGAAAATTTGACATTAAAAAAGGTGGCTATATTCTGTGGACAGGCGAACCCACAACTGCTGATGTCAATATTACCGCGCTATACAAATCAAAAACTGCTCCATTAGATTTAGTCAACAATCAGTTGGGAAGTAGCACTGCTGAGCAAAGAAATACCTTTAAACAAAAAATTCCGTTTGAAACGGAACTAAAATTAACAGGCGAACTACTTCAACCAATTATTACATTTAACATCGTTTTGCCAGACGGAAACAACGACGTTTCGACAGCGGTTATCAATACAACACAAGCAAAATTAGCACAATTGCGGGAACAACCTGACGAGCTGAATAGACAAGTTTTTGCATTACTATTATTAAATCGGTTTGTAGGAGAAAATCCGTTTGCTAGTGAAAGTGGCGGTACAACTGCGTCAGGATTAGCTCGAGAAAGTGCCAGTAAAATTTTATCGCAACAACTTAATAATTTTGCAGGAGATTTAATTTCGGGTGTCGAAATAAATTTCGATTTGCAAACGTCAGAAGAATACACAACAGGACAAAAACAAAATAAAACAGATTTAAATATTGGAATTTCAAAAAAATTATTCAACGATCGATTAAAAGTAACAGTAGGAAGTAGTTTTGGAATAGAAGGGGAACAAAAAGCCAATCAAAAAGCTAATGCAATTGCTGGCGATGTTGCGCTAGACTACCAATTATCACAAGACGGACGTTATAAAGTACGTGCTTATCGGGTTAATAAATATCAAGTTGCTTTGCAAGGCGAGGTAGTAGAAACCGGTGTAGCATTTATTTTAACATTAGATTATAATAAATTTCGGGAATTATTTTATAAAAAAAATCTCAGAAAAGCACCACAAAAAAAATAAACTGATGAACAAAGTATTATTAATTGGAATTTACATAATTGCAATACTATTTGGCGCTTGCAGCAATACAAAACGATTGCCAGAAGGCGAAATGCTTTATGTTGGCGCAAAAGTAATTATAAACGACACGGCAATTTCACATAAAAAACGCAAAGAATTAAAAAACCAATTTTTAACATTAGTACGCCCAAAACCCAATAAAAAAATTTTAGGCTTACAAGCAAAATTATTTTTTTATAACATTGCGGGTACCGTTACAAAAGAAAAGGGATTTTGGCATTGGTTAAAATTTAAAATTGGCGAACCACCCGTTTTATTCAGTCAGGTTGATATGGAATATAATAAAAGTGTATTGCAAAATTTTTCTGAAAATAATGGATATTTTAAAACTACAACAAGTGCAGTTGCTACAAAAACAGGCAAAATGGTAGCAGTAAAATATGTTGTGCAACCAAATAATCAATATAAAATTAAATCAATTCAATTTCCAACCGATTCTACTAAAATTGAAATTGAAGTTAGTAAAACCCAAAACAAAAGTCTCTTAAAAATTGGAAACCCATATAATTTAAAACTTATAAAAGCAGAACGAATACGGATTGATAATCGGCTGAAAGAGAAAGGTTTTTTTTATTTTAGTGCTGATTATTTGAAAATTCAGGTAGACAGTACGGTCGGAAAATACCAAGTAGATTTGCTTATAAAAGTAAAAAGCGAGACGCCGCCTATTGCCAAAAAAGTGTATGCAATCAATAAAATATACGTGTATCCAAACTACTCGGTAAATAACGATAGCTTGAGCTTAAAATCAGACACATCAATAGTAATACATAATGACTTAACAATTATCGATACGGAAAAACTATTTAAACCACGTGTTTTTGATAGAGTATTATATTTTAAAAAAGGCGATGTGTATAATAGAACCAATCATAATTTATCATTAAATAGATTAGTAAATTTAGGAACTTTTAAATTTGTAAAAAATCAATTTAAAGTTGCTGATACCGTAGGAAATTATTTAAACGCCTATTATTATTTAACACCATTAGATCGAAAATCGATTCGAGTAGAAATTTTGGCAAAAACCAATTCGGCAAATTATACCGGAACCGAAGTAAATGTTAACTGGAGCAACAGAAATACTTTTCGAGGGGCAGAATTACTTACAATTTCTGCTTTCGGCGGGTTAGAAGTGCAAGTATCGGGACAAAATAATGGTTTTAATGTATATCGATTTGGTAGCGAAGCCAATTTAATTTGGCCCCGATTTATTGCACCGTTCAAGCTTAACGCCTCAAGCGGATTTGTACCAAAAACCAAAGCTACATTGGGCTACGAATACCAAAACAGAACACAATTGTATTCGTTACAAACGCTAAAAGCATCATTTGGCTATATCTGGAAAGAAAATAGCCGCAAAGAACATCAATTAAACGTTACCGAAATTACTTTTGCAAGCCCTAAAAATATAACCGCTTTGTACCAATCGCAAATTGCAATAAATACATCGTTAAAAAAAGTCATTGAAAAACAATTAATTTTTGGACCAACCTACAGTTACACCTATACAAATACGGCAACAAGTCGAAAAAAAAACACGTTTTATTTTAAGTCATCTATCGATATAGCGGGTAACATTGCAGGTTTAGTGTTGGGTTCAAATATAAAAAAAGGCGATACGACTAAAGTTTTAGGAATTCCGTTTAGTCAATTTATAAAATTAGAAACCGATTTTAGGCATTACTATAAATTGAGTAAAAATGCACAAATTGCAAGTAGAATAATTCTTGGTACCGGTTTTGCTTACGGAAATTCAAGCGAAATGCCTTTTATTAAACAATTTTTTATTGGCGGCACCAATAGCTTGCGCGCTTTTCAGGCAAGGTCAATTGGTCCTGGAACATTTACAAACACCAATACTACTTCTTTTTTACCCGATCAATCTGGCGATATTAAAATCGAATTAAATACCGAATACCGCACCAAAATTTATAGCGTTGTGAACGGTGCCTTATTTTTAGATGCTGGAAATATTTGGTTAATGAATACTAACAGTAATAAACCAGGCGCTTTGTTTACTAAAAATTTTATAAAAGAACTAGCCGTTGGTGTTGGTGTTGGATTGCGATTTGATTTTAATTTTTTAGTACTTAGAACCGATTTAGCGTTTCCAATTCGAAAGCCTTACTTACCCGAAGAAGAGCGTTGGGTTATTGACAGAATAAGTATAGGAAATGCGATATGGCGCAACGATAATTTAGTCTTTAATTTGGCAATTGGTTATCCTTTTTAAATAAAATTTACCGCAATTCACGAGACGGAATAACCGATACCTTTTGTTCTTTTTCGTGCTCTTCGACAACAACAGCATAGGCTGCCGGTTCAATTTTAAAACCGTTAAAATCGCAATATACTCGCGTAAATTCGGCACCCATGTATAAAATTGCCGCCGTATAATATACCCAAACTAAAATAACAATTAGCGATCCTGCCGCTCCATAAGCCAAACCAGTGTCAGATTTTTCGATATATAATCCGATCAAAAAACGCCCTAATAAAAATAAGCAAGCAGTAAAAAAGGCACCAATTCGAACTTCTTTCCAACCAATTTTAGCATCGGGCAACACCTTAAAAATAACGCCAAATAAAGTTGTAATTACAATAAACCCAATCACAATATTTATAACCTCAAAAATAACAAGTGTAACATTAGGTAAATAACTTTTCATCCAATCGCTTAAAACTAATAGCAAACCGTTTACAATAAAGGTTACGATCAATAAAAACCCTAACCCTGCAATTAACGATGCCGATAAAAACCGATCTTTTAAAATTTTTACCCATCCTCGTTTTGGTTTCGCTTTTAGTTTCCAAATCATATTAATCGACTCTTGAATTTCGGCAAAAACGGTTGTTGCGCCAATAAGCAAAGTAATAGAGCCAATAATAACAGCCGCATTTGTTTTGCCCGACAGCTCCATATTTTTAATAATTTCTTGAATTTGTGCTGCCGCAGCATTACCTATTAAACCATTAATTTCATTAAAAATTTGTCCTTGAATTGCGTCGCGCCCAAAGAAAAAACCTGCCAGCGAAATCACCAAAAGCAACAGCGGCGCAAGCGAAAACAATGTATAATAAGCCAGTGAAGCACTTAATTTTAAGCCACGGTCGTCGATAAAGGCAATAAATGTATTTTTTAAGACACTGTATGTCGATTTAAAAAAAGTACTAATCAATTCCATGTACATGTGCTATAAATATTATGAAATTCAATTATTTTTATCGCTTAAAAAGCTAATTTAAAGTATAAATGCATGCGATCATTTACACAATTATTTAATTATGTTGTACTTTTTTTGAAGCTTTTTCCAGCTTTACGCTTTATCTTTTTAATGCAACACGAGTTGTACTACAAACACAATTTTAGAAGCATTAAAAAGGATATCGCTTCAATCTGGGCTATGTCGTAGTATTTTAGACATAATTTTTTAAATTATTGCTGTTTGAAAATGCTTATTGATGATATAGGCTTCGACAGATGCGATATATTGACCTAGGAAATCACAAATGTATTTTTTGGCATCTTCTAATTGTTGAAATGTGGAGGTGCTGCCAACTTCGATAAATGATTTTTCACCATGAGCGAGCCAATTTCTTTTGTTTTTTACATCAATTAAAATTTGTCCATGGACTGTTTCATCATATATTCTATGAATATTTCCAACCTCAATTTTCATAGATTTAGCAGTTGCAAAAATTGTTTGAGCGTCTAAGGATCCACCATAGTTTATTTCGTTGGACGCTAATTCAATGTTATCCGTGAATATTTGATTGGCAATCTTCATAATAGTTTCAACAACGGTTTCCTTTTTCTTTTTATCATCGTGTTTATAAATGTTATTTAGCCAATATTTTTGAACATCATCAATTATGTCGAAATATTTTAATCTACTATCTTTAATTTCATCAAATATTGTTGTAATTGAATTATATACTGTAGATTCTATAAGATTATATAATAATAAATATGATGTAGAACGAAGTGTATCTATTTTAGCAGGATTGATTACAACTATTTTCTCGGCACTTTCACTAATATCATACGCAGATATTTTGGGGCTTTCTAATTCTATTAAACTTAAGATTTCGTAGAATGAATTTATTTCATTAACTCTTTTATCAAATTCATCTCTAATTGTCATAGCTAAGTGTATTTGAGTCAGTTATTCCTAGAAGACAATCTTTTACAAACTCAATTCTCCCTATAACTTTGTTTTTACTATTTGCAGCATCAGAAGTAGTCCACTTTTTAAATTCATTTGATTCTAACCACTTAACTTCTACAATTTCTAAACTTGGATTTTCTCGTAATGCTAAATTAGTTCCTACTGCAATTGCTTCAAACCTAACTCTTGGAATTGATTTTGCTGTGTCAGATTTTTTAAATCCATTTGGGAAATTAGTTTGCACAAAGTTTAAAGTGTTAAAAAATTCCATTTTTAATTCAGCCTCTTTATTACCAGTAAAATCATCTTTGGCATTAACTATGTGCTCATCCATAAATCCTTTTACAGAGTGAACGAAGTTCTGATAATTATCAGAAAGGGCAAAGAATCTTGAAACAAGTTCTTCTTTTTCGCCTCTCAGTTTATCTGAATTTTTGGATGAACTAAAAAGTTGACTAAATTCAGTGGATTCAGACATTTTTAAAATAAAATCATAAAAATCATTTCCAATAAATTTCCCCTTTCTAATTTCTGCGGGTACTAATCGGTCACCTCCTTCATTAACCCTCCTAAAAATGTCAGCCCTTACACCTTCATCTGTATTTTGACCAATTATATAAAGCTTAAGAATAGTATTTAAAAATTTTCTTTTTCTTGAAGTTACCAAATCCTCAAACGAGAATCCGTTCAATTGTTCGAGTTCCTCCAGTCCCGATAATTGTAATTTTCCATCAAAGAATGACTTAACCGAAGATAATCTTTGTACTCCGTCTAGCAACTCTAAATTACCGTCCTCATCCAATTCAAATGCGAACAATGGTTGAATTGGAACTCCCATAAAAATGGATTCAATAAATTTTGACTGCATTGTTTCTTGCCATATAAAATTCCTTTGATATGTTGGAACATATAGACCTGAAATTGAATCATCTTCAAAATTAGCTTCATCTCCTTTTTTAACAAACTTTTTCAATAATTCTCCTATCGAAAAATCGGCTAATCTATAGTTATAATCAACTTGTATTTCCTTTATTTGATTTTCTGCTAATTCAATTTCTTCTAATGTTTTACTCATAATTATATAGATAAATGTTTTTTTATACTTTTTGCAATCACTTCACCTAATCTAACAGGAACAGCATTCCCAATTTGTCTAGCTATCATAACTGTCGAAGGAGTCTCATTTTTCTTAAAAAACGTGTATTTTTTTGGAAATGACTGAAGTATTGAAGCCTCTCTAAGAGAAATTCCTCTGTCTTGTTCGGGATGACCAAAACGACCATTACCATATCCAATACAATGCGTAGTCATTGTTGGTGAAGGTTCTTCCCATTTCATTCGTCCATAAACGCTAGAATATGATTTGCCAGAGTCCTTTTTATGACATTCAAGTTTTAAATCTTCTGACCAATTTTTCCAACTACCGCCATATGGAGTATTTTTAATTCTTTTTTTATTTATAGGTGATAATTTTCTAGCGAAGTGCAATTTATCTTTTGGATGAAATTCCCCGTCTTCAATAGGAGGTAAATCTCCAATTGCTTCACGAACTGTTACAAATGTTTCTTTGTTATGTGTTTTAGGAATCAAACCAATTTCCCCCAATTTTGAAGCTATTAAAACTAATCTTTTCCTATTTTGAGGAATCCCGTATTCAGTGCAATTAACAATTTCAAAATGGACAAAATAACCTTCTAATTCAAGTGTTTTTAAAAAGTCATTGAAAACTGGTGCTTTTTTAAAATTAACTAATTGCGACACGTTTTCCATTGATATTATATCTGGTTTGGTTTCTACTATTAATCTTTGAAATTCATATAATAACTTCCATTTTTCATTATTTTTTTTTTCTGTATCTTTAAATGTATATGAAGAAAATGGCTGACATGGAGCACAGCCAACTAGAATTTTTATTTTAGAATCTCCAAAAATTAAATTCAATTCTTCGGCAGTGATTTCAGTAACACTTTTAGAGATAAATTTAGAATTGTTATTTTTTTCAAAAGCATATTTACAAGAATTATCGATATCTATGCCTGCGATGACATTAAAGCCCTCCCTTAAAAATCCGTGAGCAAGCCCTCCAATGCCACAAAATAAATCTACAACTGCTATATCTTTAATTTCCATTTTTATTACTAAAAGTTACTTATTAATTCAACTTGATGCTTTACAAATAAATATTTGACATCGTGTTGTTTTTTCCTTGTAGGGTAGGTTACAACGACCGCTATTTTAAGAACCCCTAACAAATTATTTTTTTTCTTTTAATGCCTCGGCTCTTGATTTATAAGCTTTTAAATACTCTCCTTTTGGCGTTCCGTCATCAAAAGAGCTAAACTTTATTAACGTTCTTACGCCGTTTCGCGCTTGCTCGTTTGTCCAATGTTCATATTCAATTCGATACAATGCCGAATACATTTCTGCACGACCTACACCATGATAGCAATGAATTAAAACCGGATAATTTGATTGATCATCCATAATTTTAAAAAAACCATCCAAGTTTTCTTGTTTTGGGACTTGATCTGATCCGTTGTTAAAATACTGTACTCCTTTTATTTTAGAAATTGCATCACGCTCAGCAGTTAATTCTTTTGGAATTTCTGGATTATTTACCAAATCTGCGGTACCCGGAAATCGTAAATCAACAACACTTTTAATACCGTATTTTTTTATATAACTCTCCAATTCATTAGGCGGAATTACACCTGATTTATATACTTTTCCTTCGGTAATGGTTTCGAAATTATGATTAATATTCATGTCATAAACATATTTTGAAACACCAATAATAATAATGCCCAAAAGTAGTAATGCAATTTTCTTTTTTGTAGTCATATCAGTTAATTTAATTTTTTATCAATTACGCGCTCCATATAATCTTGAACAAATGCTTTACAGCGCAGCCCCAATAGATTCATTTCTGGGGTTATTTTGTTTATTAAGTTGTTGTGCAAGTCTTTATCTTCTTTTTTATAAAATCCAATTACTTTAGCACCGTCAAAAGTACATATATAATTACCACTCATAAATTGATAGACATCAGCCGAATATCGCACCACAAAAGGCTTAATTTGCGTATCGCCCACCAAGCTTCGGCCCCAACTTCTAAACGGTTTTTCGTAGCCAATTAAATCTAAAATAGTGGGGTAAATATCTATTTGCTGCGCAAAATCTGTATTGTTTCCGATAAGAGTACTGTTGGGCTTATAAATTAATAAAGCAATTGTATTTCTATTCAATTCTTTTTGATATTCGGAATAATGAATCAAATTGGCATGATCACCGACTAAAACAAAAATAGTATTTTTAAACCACGGTTCTGTTTTTGCTTTATTAAAAAATTGTTGCAATGCAAAATCGGTGTAGCGAATACATTTGTGCATAATATTTGGTCCTTCTGTAAACTTGGTTTTATATTTTTCGGGAATTACATATGGCTCGTGCGACGAAACCGAAAACAAAGTTGCCATAAACGGTTGTTTCTTTTTGCTAATTAGAGTATTAAAATACTGTAAAAAAGGAGCATCCCAAATACCCCAAGAGCCATCAAAATCGGCATCGTTGTTGTATTCATTTTTTCCATAGTAATGGTCAATTCCTAAAATATTAGCGTAACCCAAAAAGCCCATAGATCCATTTGGCGCACCATGAAAAAAGGAAGTCGAATACCCTTCATTTTTTAATACCGAAACTAGTGATTCTGTTTTTTGTTTTGGATAAGGAGATGATGTAAAAGCATCTTTAAATGAAGGAATACCCGCTAAAACAGACGACATAGCGTGAATTGATTTGTTTCCGTTCGAGTAAGCGGTACTGAAAATTAAACTGTGTTGTGCTAACGAATCAATAAATGGCGTATATCCTTTATAATTAGGTATATGCATGTCTTTATTTAAGCATCCAAAATACTCTTTTGCATTACTTTCTAGTATTAAAATAACAATATTTGGCTTGCTTTTAGGATGGTTATGATACTGCTTAACAGGCACAATTAAAGTGTTAATAGTTGCATCATTTACCAAATTAATTTTTTTAAAACTGTTACTAAATAATGTTCTAATAAACGCAAAAGGAGTATTTAAAACCACATCGGCTTGCGACGAATTTTTTACAAAACGGCTCGCATCTAGTATGTTAATTGGTCGAGTACTTTTTTTAAAATCACCGCGAATTCCGCCAATACTTAATGTGACTATAACAAGTAAGCTTATTATTGAAGAAGTGAAATATAAAAGACTAGGCTTGTGGTGCGCTAAATTGACCTTAATTTTTTTAAAGCAGTACATCCACAAAAACGAACATGCAAAAAATAAGACAAAAACATGCCAATAATTAAAAAGGAAATTTTTAAACAAAAGTGATTTGTTATTTTCGTTTTGTAGTGAATCTAAAACTGCAATTGTAGTTCTACTAAAGGTATATTTGTAGTATATAAAATCAACAAAATTTAATAAAAAGCCAATTAAATTTGGTACAAAATAAATCCAAAATAAAAACTTTTGGTACCCTATTTTTGAATTAATAAGCAATGGAAAAACAGAGAATACTATAAAGAAAGAGTTCAAATATAAAATAGTGGTCGTGTCAAAAGCAATTCCATGGTAGCATAAACTTATAAAATCTGAAAAAGAATCAATTTGAATAAGCGAATTATTATATAAATAAAATAAAACACGAACCAAAAAATAAAATAAATAAGCTAATAAAATCCTGAAAAACAGAAGTTTATATTCATTAAAACGGGGTAATAAACGATTCATAATAAAATACAATTTCAGTACAAATTTACATATTTAGCAAGTTATATGGTATTTTTTTAAAATAATATTGTGAATATTTTTAAAATTACTAAATTGCGTCAAATTTAATTTCAATGATAGCAATTTCTAGACTTTTCGACTTCCCTTATTATCAATTAGAAAATTTTAGTATTGATGACGCCTTAGTGACTAAGAAAGAGGGAATATGGATAAAAACTTCGACTAAAGAATATGTTGAAAAAGCCAATACAATTTCAAGAGCATTAGTGCGTTTGGGAATTCAAAAAAATGATAAAATTGCTATAATTTCGAGTAATAACCGCACCGAATGGCATATTATGGATATCGGAACCTTGCAAACAGGTGCCCAAACGGTACCTATTTATCCCACAATTTCTGAAAATGACTATGAATATATTTTAAATCATTCCGAAGCAAAATATTGTTTTGTTTCTGATGCAGAAGTGTTAGCAAAATTAAATGCCATCAAACGCAATATACCCAATTTAAAAGAAGTGTATTCGTTTAATGAAATTACAGGATGTAAAAATTGGAATGAATTACTCGAATTAGGTAAAGATAATAGCAACCAAGATGTTGTTGACGATAGAAAAAATAACGTCAATCCACTAGAATTAGCCACTATTATTTATACATCTGGTACAACAGGGCAGCCAAAAGGGGTCATGCTTTCGCATAATAATATCGTGTCGAACGTGTTAGATAGTGCCTCACGAATTCCGTTTGAAAAAGGAAAAAGTAAAGCATTGAGTTTTTTACCTATTTGTCATATATATGAACGTACCGTAACCTACATGTACCAATATTATGGATGCGCTATTTATTTTGGAGAATCTATTGAAAAAGTAAGTGACAATATAAAAGAAGTGCAACCAACAGTAATGACGGGTGTACCGCGATTGATTGAAAAAGTATACGATAAAATTATTGTAAAAGGTTCTGAACTGACCGGAATTAAGAAAAAACTATTTTTTTGGGCGGTCAATCTCGGATTACGATACGAGCCCTACGGAGCAAATGGTTTTTGGTACGAAATGCAACTAAAATTAGCGCGAAAATTAATTTTTAGTAAATGGAAAGAAGCATTAGGCGGAAAACTTGACCTTATTGTAAACGGAAGTGCCGCACTGCAACCCCGATTGGCTCGAATTTTTGCTGCAGCCGAAATTTATGTAATGGAGGGCTACGGATTATCAGAAACATCGCCCGTTATATCGGTAAACGATTTTAGAAATAAAGGATTTAGAGTAGGAACAGCCGGACGAGTTATTCAAAACGTAGAAGTAAAAATTGCTGCTGATGGTGAAATACTTTGCAAAGGACCAAACGTAATGATGGGTTATTATAAAGATGCCGTATTAACAAGTGAAGCTATTGTAGATGGATATTTTCATACCGGCGATATTGGCGAAATCGATAGCGACGGCTTTCTAAAAATTACCGATCGTAAAAAAGAAATGTTTAAAACCTCGGGAGGCAAATACATAGCACCACAAATGCTAGAAAACGCCATGAAACAATCTCGTTTTATAGAGCAAATTATGGTTATTGGCGCCGATCAAAAAATGCCCGCAGCATTTATTCAACCTAATTTTGAATTTTTAAAAGATTGGGCAAAAAGACACAACATTAGCACTGCTACTACAAATGAAGAATTGATTGCTAACCCAAAAGTTATTGAGCGCATTCAACAAGAAATAGATACCGTAAACGAAAAATTTGGTAATTGGGAAAAAATCAAACGTTTTGAACTAACACCCGATTTGTGGACCATTCCGGCAGGTCATTTAACGCCTACCATGAAATTGAAGCGAAAAATTGTAATGGAAAAATACATTAATTTATTTCATAAAATTTACGATGTGCATTAAAAAGTAGCGGTTTAGCTCCTGCCAAGGTTTCTGTTTTTTTTAGTGCTGTGTTCCTTCGGAAATTTTTACTATGTAAGCGGATGTTATTTTGTTAACTAATTAAGAAATAAT
>JAYVGC010000113.1:0-7151 GCA_043772535.1 Flavobacterium sp.
AAATGGCATTTATAAATATCGTCGTTATTAAAATAATTTATAGAAAATTTTGATTACTTTTGCAAAATAATTAAAACAGTTAATTAATAGCGTGTCTGACATTCAGAAACTATATATTTAGTTAAAAATAAAATAAATTTTTTATAAAAAATGAGCACAAAAAAAATTATTGAATACCGCACTTTGTACAAGTCAACGAAGCAAACAACCCTTAAGGAATTGAAAACAACGTATCGAAATTTCATGAAGGACGTCCATCCCGATACAATTCAGGACGATGTTGAACGATTGAAGGCGGAAGAGAAAAGTAAAACAATTATCGCTGCTTATCATTTTTTGGTAAGTATTGCCCCAGAAACGCAGGAAAAAGACAAAGTCGAATACAATAAAATTACTTCGGTTGGCGTAATTTCAGATTATCGATTTGAAGACACCGTTTTGTACGTGGAATTTCAAGATGGATCAAAATTTGAATATTTTGGAGTAGCACGACCTATTTATGTAAAAATGGTGAATGCGGAATCGCCCGGTAGATTTGCAAGAAGACATATTTTTAACTCCTATACGTACCGAAGTTCTCAAAAAATTGTTGTTGCTTAGTATACAATTCCTTATTTGTAATAAGATAATCTCGTACTTTTTAAGTACGAGATTTTTTTTGGAGTTTTTTAACTTTAAATATGATTTTTACCAATTATCACATAGTTGCTGCATTAGTTTGCTATTGCTATTCAAGTGAACTAAAATTGTTTTTTTATGAACGTCGTTACATAGTATGATGTTTAATTTTACATTTATTTACCAATACATGTAAACGTTTTAAAATTGCGGTATTGGTTAATAATTTGTACTACTTAATTACAGCTGATTTTATTAATAACGTTCCTTTTTTTATAAAGTAAATCCCAAATTTCAACTATTATGAAATTTGGGATTTAGCGTATTAAAAGTGTAACTAATTACATATATGCTTCAATTGGGGCACAACTACACACCAAGTTTCTGTCGCCATATGCTTCATCAACGCGCCTAACCGTTGGCCAAAATTTATTGTCTGCAATATATTCTAGTGCAAACGCAGCTTGTTCTCTAGTATAGGGGTAGTTCCAATTGTTGGCAGTAACCATGGCTAATGTATGTGGTGCATTTTTTAAAATATTGTTTACATCATCTGCCGACGATGTTTCGATTTCTTTTCTAATTGCGATCATCGCATCGCAAAATCGGTCGAGTTCTGCTAAATCTTCGCTTTCTGTTGGTTCGATCATCATTGTTCCTGCAACAGGAAACGACACTGTTGGTGCATGAAAACCATAATCCATTAATCGTTTTGCGATGTCGGTTACTTTAATGCCATTTTGTTCAAATGCTCTGCAATCTATAATCATTTCGTGTGCTGCCCTACCTTGTTCGCCCGAATACAAAATTGGATAATGTGCTTCAAGGCGTGCTTTCATATAGTTGGCATTTAATATGGCGTACTTCGTTGCATTTGTGACACCTTCTGCACCCAACATACAAATGTATCCGTATGAAATTAAACAAACTAAAGCAGACCCGTAAGGTGCCCCTGAAATAGCAGTAATGGCTTGTGTACCACCTACTGTAATAATCGGATTTGTTGGCAAAAAGGGCACTAATTTTTCGTTTACACAAATTGGTCCAACTCCAGGACCACCACCGCCGTGTGGAATTGCGAAGGTTTTATGTAAATTTAAATGGCATACATCTGCTCCAATCGTTGCTGGATTTGTCAGCCCTACTTGCGCATTCATATTGGCTCCATCCATGTACACTAATCCTCCATTTTCATGGATTAAATTTGTAATTTCGATAATAGCACTTTCAAAAACACCGTGTGTTGACGGGTAGGTTACCATTAATGCAGCTAAATTATCTTTATGTTCTAACGCCTTTTCGCGAAGGTCGTCAACATCAATATTTCCGTCCTCAGATGTTTTTGTTACAATGATATCCATACCGCACATTGCTGCCGATGCAGGATTGGTGCCGTGCGCTGACGAGGGAATTAAGCATATTTTTCTGTGGGTGTCGCCGCGTGAAAGGTGGTATGCTCGAATAGTCATTAAACCAGCATATTCGCCTTGTGCACCCGAATTAGGTTGTAACGTGGTGCCAGCAAAACCCGTAATTACATTTAATTGCTCTTCGAGCTTTTTCAACATTATTTGATAACCCTCTGCTTGTTCTATTGGTGCAAAGGGATGAATATTATTCCAACTTGACATTGATAGCGGCAACATTTCTGCAGCAGCGTTCAATTTCATAGTGCAGGAGCCGAGCGATATCATGGAGTGATTTAAAGCCAAATCTTTGCGTTCTAATTTTTTGATATAACGCATCAGCTGGCTTTCGGATTGGTTGTTATTAAAAACTTCGTGTTGCAAAAATGTAGAGCTTCTTTCGAGATGCGCAGGAATGTTGTTGCCAAGCTCTAACTGGTGTACTATTACATTTTTTAATTGACTAGTTTTACCTGTAGCTTCCGCAAAAATCGTAATTATTTGGTTAACATCTTCAAGTGAAGTCGTTTCATTAACCGATATAGAAATTGTATTAGCATCTACATAATAAAAATTTACTTCATTGTGTTCGGCAATGGTTTTCACTTTAGCGGCATCGGCTTTTACCAAAATTGTATCGAAAAATACAGAATTGGTTTGATAAACACCTATTTTATTTAGTGAGTCGGCAATAGTGTTTGCAGTGGCGTGTACTTTATCAGCAATATATTGTAATCCCTTAGGACCATGATAAACGGCATACATGCCAGCCATTACAGCTAGTAAAACTTGTGCAGTACAAATGTTAGATGTTGCTTTTTCACGTTTTATATGTTGTTCACGAGTTTGCAAAGCCATCCGAAGGGCACGATTTCCATTGGTATCGATGGTTACACCTATAATTCGTCCTGGCATTGAGCGTTTGTGTTCGTGCTTTGTCGCAAAAAACGCCGCATGCGGACCTCCATATCCTAACGGAATTCCGAAACGCTGCGAAGTTCCAACAACCACATCGGCACCTATTTCACCAGGAGGTGTTAATTTAACTAACGATAATATATCTGCAGCCACTGCTACTTTTATTTCGTTGTTTTTAGCTTTTGTTATAAATGCTTCATAATCGTGCACTTGACCATATTTACCCGGATATTGCAAAATAGCACCAAAAAAGTCAGTTGAAAAATCAAAAGTCTCGTGGTTTCCAACAACTAGTTCCACTCCAATTGGTGTAGATCGAGTTTGTAAAACAGATAAAGTTTGTGGTAATATTTCTTCAGAAACAAAAAATTTGTTTACATTATTTTTCTTTTGGTCTCGACTACGAACATCAAATAGTAAGGCCATAGCCTCTGCTGCTGCTGTACTTTCGTCAAGCAAAGAAGCATTTGCAATTTCCATTCCGGTCAGCTCAATAACCGTGGTTTGATAATTTAAGATAGCTTCCAACCTACCTTGTGCAATTTCAGCTTGGTAAGGCGTGTAGGCTGTGTACCATCCAGGATTTTCAAAAATATTTCTTTGGATGACCGCAGGTACAATAGCAGGATGATATCCTAAACCTATATATGATTTAAAAATCTTATTTTTTTTACCTAGCTCGGTTATATGATTTAAAAAGTCATATTCAGACATCGGCTCATCTAATGATAACCCGCTTTTAAGTCGAATGTCACTCGGAATTGTTTCAAAAATTAGCTGATCTAAAGTTTCGACACCAATCGTTTTAAACATTTGGTTTAAGTCGCTCTCACGTGGACCTAAATGGCGTAATGCAAATCCGTCTTGTTTCATTTTGGTTTATGATATTAGTTGTTGTGTGTTACATTTTATGCATTGCAAAAATATTAATTACAATCGTATATTTTAGTTAAACAACGTTTAATTTTTTGATGTTTTTTTAACTATTTGGAAAGGTTATTAACATTATCATTATTTTTGTAGCATGCGGGTTTTAAAACTGTTTTTTGATTTTTATATAAAAGCATCACTTCATGTAGGATGTGCGGTTTTTTGCTTTGTTTTACTTACGGATATTGCTGCTTCTTTAAAACCAAATTTACAGTATGCCTATTGTGTTTTTTTAGGAACGATTGCAGGATATAATTTTTTAAAATATTATGCAATTATTACTATAAAAAAGCATTTAACTGCAAAATATTTAGGAATTGTTTTCTTATCGCTGTTGTCGCTTTTAGGTTTTTTTTATTTTTTTTGTCAGATTGGAAATAATCTAAAAATTCAATTGCTATTAGCCTTTGTTTTTGTTATTATATATCCGTTGATACGAATAAATGGTGGTCTCAAATTTTTCTGGGTGAGTTTTGTACTTGCATATATAACAGTTTTAATTCCGATGTTTACAAGTCATTGTTCAATTTTTTGGATAATTTGTGAATTTACGAAACGCATTTTAGTAATCAGTGCCTTACTAATTCCCTTTGAAATTTTGGACAGTAAAAAAGATCCAATTTCTATGAATACTGTGCCCCAGCGCTTTGGAATTTCAGGAGCCAAACTATTCGGATACTTTTTTATTTTTTTATTTTTATTTTTTCAAAGCACACCTATTGACTGCATTATTGCTGTAATAACTCTTGTGTTTATCTATTTTTCATCTTCAAAACGCAATCAATATTATACTTTATTTTGGGTCGAAAGCGTCCCCATTTTTTGGTTGCTATTGGTTTTGATTTTCCGATAATTCTTTTAAAATTTTGTTTCTGTCGATAATAAAGTTTAGCAAGTGCTTTTTAAGTAAAAAAGTATCCAATAATTTCCCAATAATTCCAAACGGGGTTTCATAGTGCAAGTTATCAATCATAACCGTTTTATCTTCTTTTTCTATAAATGAATGTTCGTGTTTAAAAAATTTGAATGTACCTTCTTCCATTTCATCTACAAAATAATCATATAAGTTCATTGCAGTTATTCGGCTTTTGTGGGTTAGATAAAATCCAAAATGTTTGCCGCGCCAAGTTACGGTTTCATTAAAATTTATTAATCCAGAAGTTACACCAGCAATTGCTTTTTCATTGGTTTTGCTTGCCGAAGTTTGATGCACATCAATGTTTCTTGATAAATCAAACACTACTTTTTTTGACGCGTTAATTTTTGTTATAAGTCTTAGAGTTGTCATTTTAAAATTTATAATGTCCAATAAAATTATGAATAAAAAGTAGTGTATTTACAACTGCAAAAAGTATAAAAAGTGTATTCATAAAATAACTTCCGACTTTGAATAATGTTCTTTTTGGAATATCATACATTGGATAATAAGCTATTTGTGTTGCTACTTTTCCAACCCAATAAGCAGCAATTAATCCTGTTAAAGCAACTGCTAATGCTGATTTTTCTTTTAATTCATTTGTAAATAAAATTGCAATTAACCCGAAAGAAAAGTTCAATCCTTGAATGTATCTTCCATAAGTTTTTGCAATTTCTTGATTCAATGGGTTTAGTTTTTTTACATCATTATACTAATCAAAAACTTGATGACGAATATAAGGATAAATCATTGCCGTAAAAATTTGACCAATGCCACTAGTGATTATTAGCCAATTTGGGATTGTTAAATTTATGATTTTTATTTTATAGTTTTTTTTCCTTCGATACTTATTTTTGATCCAATTGCTAAAAAGGTTGATGTTGGTTTTAAATCTTGTAAAAATTTGAAATCTTTACCGTAAATCTTTTCAAAATCAACATCAATTTTATAATCAATAACTTCTAATTGTTTCCATCTTGGATGCGTAACTTCGTATTCGATTGTTTTACTTTCGTTAAATTTAGTATAACCAAAATAATGTTCTGTTATAAATTCAGCTTCAGAATTTATTATAATCGGAATTGCATTTTTATTGGTTGTCATTGTAATTGAATTCCATTTTTTATCTTTTTTCCACTGGTATTGAAATGCTTTTGAAGTTGCATTTACAGTTCGTAAATGTCTCATTTTCAAGGTTTGATAATGTTCTTTGTATAACATATTGGCAACAATTGTAATGGCGTGTTTTGGTACAATTTCTTTTATAAATACTGCGCCACGTTTCCAGAGTCCATTTTCGTATCGTTTTACATAAAAGCGTAAATTAACTTCTTCAAAATTAATATGAAACGGAATTTTAATTCCTAAGACTTTTACATTTTCAAACATAAAACCAATTAAACTTATGTAACATTTGCCGTTCCATAAATCGAGTTCAGTGCCTTTCGGAACGTAATTTTCTAGAATTTTTGGATTAATTTCGTAGTTAATTAAAGCCAAATCATTCCATTCTGCGGTTAAAAAACTCATAATGCGTTTGTATTGTTTTAAACTTTCAATAAAAAAAAATGAAAGTTTTGATTAAATTTACTTATTCTATTTCATTATTTTTAAAACCAATTTACCCAACCAATTGTCTTTAAATTCTGTTGCTTTTTCAAGCATGGTGTCGGCTTTTGAAACAAAGTCATACAGTTTTGTAGTTTGATCTATAAAATGATTGGCTTCGTCAGCATTATTTCCATATATAGATGAAACTTCTTTCAATACTTTCAAAGCAGGTTTGATTTCGCGTTTGCTTCGTTCTCTTGCAATTTTTACGGCCAATTCATCTAAATCTTTTTCTGCTGTAAAATAGTCACGTCTTTCGCCAGCCTTGTATTCTTTGTAAACGATTCCCCAATCCATCAAGGCACGCAAATTCATAGATGCATTTCCGCGTGAAATTTGTAATTCTTCCATGATGTCTTCCATTGAAATGGCATCGTTAGAAACCATCAATAAGGCGTGAATTTGCGCCATCGTTTTGTTGATTCCCCATTGGCTTCCTAGTGCACCCCAAGTTTGAACGAATTTATTTTTTGCTTCTTTGAATTCCATGTAACAAAGATATATAATGTTTTTAAACTTTCAATAATAAATGAAAGTTTATTTTATTTTGATTTAATTTTGCACAAAAATAGTAATATTGGTGAACACAATCACTAAAAGATATATAATACTGGTGAATATAATCACCGATAAATATATAAAAGTGGTGAATACAATCACTAAATTATATATAATATTGGTGAATAGAAAATATTTTTATATCTTTGAAAAAAATTAGAGTTATGATAGTTAGAGATTTAGCGTCAAATGTA
>JAYVGC010000114.1:0-2935 GCA_043772535.1 Flavobacterium sp.
GATTTTTTTTGAATTGGCACCTTACGCTATTACAGGTTATTGCGGTTGCGAGACCGCACCTGTACTCAAAAAAAAAAGACTGCCACTTTTAGAGACAGTCAATTTTTTATTAAAAAACAAATAAATTAGTAATTAGTTTTCAGTTCTACTCTACGATTTTTTGCTCTGCCAAGTGCCGTTTTATTAGTTGCAATTGGTTTAGATTCGCCATTTCCTATGGCTGTTAATCGTGTTGCAGCAATGCCTTTACCTATTAAATATTCTTTTACAGATTCGGTTCTTTTTTGCGACAATGTCATGTTAAAATCATCTTTTCCTACACTGTCTGTATTGCCTTCAATAACCAAGTTAGCACCATCATATTTTAATAAAATTTTTGTTAATTCGTCTAGTTGTGATAACGAAGCTACTTTTAATTTATCAGAATTATTTTCAAAAAACAGTTTGCTGCCTATCATTGTTATTTTTGTAATTTCGGCTTTTGAAATTTCAGGACACCCTTTATTTACTGCTGTTCCTTTTACATTTGGACATTTATCGTCTAAATCGGCAATGCCATCGCCATCAGCATCAGGACACCCCTTTAATGCCATAACTCCTGCAACATCTGGGCAACGGTCTTCATCATCAGCACTGCCATCGCCATCGCTATCAACTGCACATCCACTTTCGTTTACTTTGATTCCAAATTTTGTATTCGCACATTTATCGTCTAGGTCTGCAACGCCATCTTTATCCGCATCTGGACACCCATTTAAACTGCTTATTCCGGCTTGATCTGGGCAACGATCTTTCGAATCTTCTACGCCATCATTGTCTTTATCAGGGCAACCGTTTAACAATTTTGAGCCAGCAGTATCAGGACAATTATCAAGATAATCAGCAATACCATCTGCATCACGATCCATCGGACACCCAGATTTATCAACAGCTACACCATTTGGAGTGCCCGGACAAGTGTCTTTATTGTCGCTTATACCATCTTTATCAGAATCCATAGTAGTACCCATATTAAAAGTCAATCCTACCATGTGAGTTAGGTAAGCATCTTTTGATTTAAAATCAGATGTTCCATTATCAACACCATCGCGACGGTCTTTATTCGAAAACAGAAATGTTTCTTGTATATTTAGCATAATTTCGGGAGTCAAGCGAATGTTTAATCCCGCACCAGCAGTGGGAAGCATGTAGTCGTATTTTTCTTGATGAAAATTAACTTGATTGTCAAATAAAATTGCACCTACACCTGCAACCACATAAGGTCGAACAATATACTCGGGTGCAACAATATTAAAACGCAAATTAATAGATGCCGCATTAAAATCTGATTTAAAAGCCGCACTTGATCCGTTATTGTATCCAATTGTTCCTTTAGATACTAATAAACTAACATCAAATAATTTTCCTAAATACCTCGATACAGATAACCCACCAAACCCATAAGCTGTGTTGCTCGTTTCGTACCAATCGCGACCCAAATCACCATTATATTGCGTAACACCACCGTGTAAACCAATATTCCATTTTTTATTTTCTGTTTGTGCTTGTGCCGTAAATGCAAATGCAATACAAATACACAGTAGTACTACTAATTTTTTCATAATAAACTATTTTAAATTGTTGGGTACAAAGTTCACACATCATACAATGGTTTTTGTTACATATTTAACATTAAAAATTGCAATAGTACTAGTTTTCAGTGTTATAAATATTTGTTATTTTCAGCACTATTTGGTGGTCAAATTTTAAAGTATTAAAGTATTAAATCAAAAATAAATAGGCAGTAATAGCCGCACGCACTTGCATAGTACATTTTTGTATATTGACAAACTAATATTATGCCCAAACTGTTTACCAATGTAAAAGGGCTTAGGATACAACGTGAATTGTAAAAATAATTTTGATAATAACTTAATTTCAGGATGTAATTTAATATGCAACATGCTACAAAATTATGAAAATCAAAAAAGAGTTGTTTTATACAATACGTAATTATAGTACTATGTATGGGTTACTTTATGTTGTTGCTTTTCGACAATTCAATTTTTTCGTGTAGTTTTAATTCTTCGATATCAGCATCCATTTTTTCGCGTTTCATGCCTACGCGTATAAATCCGAAAATACTCATGTACACGTTGGCAACCCAAACTAACGCAAAACCTGATATTAAGTAGCCCCGCCAATCGGTAAAAAGGAGGTGGTATTTTGTGATAATCAAAAAAAACAACGCGATGTAGTGGCTAAAGCAATATTCGCAGGTAAATAAATAAAAAAACTTTCGCTTTAAAATGGTATTGCACGTTTTTGATTTTTTTATACAATAATCTCTTGGTTCTTTAAAAATTTCTTCGTGAGTTACCGTCCAAGCAATGCAGGCAACGGGTAGTGCTAGTAAAAAAAGCATTTGAATTTGTGGTGTGGCGTTCATTTTATAGTAATAATAGTGCGTAAATTGGGGCAAAAAGCGGTGCTGTAACGCATTGTATAAAACGCGCATGTAGTAGTATTGCAAAGTTATAACATTATAACAACAAACAACGATTTTTATATAATTGTAATTTTTACAAGGGCGGATGAGTTAATTCTTAAAAGGTACGTATCTCAAGGCAGTGGTTATGAAATTTGTAAGTGTAACTGCTGTGCTATTTGGCATTATTAAAACTATAAAAATTAATTTAAAGCAATTTTTTAAATAAAAAGGCAATTAAAAGTAAAATAATGTCCTTTTTGCATATCTCATGTCCTTTTTACATAGATGGGTTAGTGCAACACCTACTAAATTTGTCTTAACAAAGAATATAACTCTATTAAATAATTACAATGACAATAATATTGTGAAAATTAAACAATAAATTAAAACTACTACTAATTATGAAAAAACCATTAAAAATCTTTGCGAATAAACCAGTTGTTGTAGTGTCTGTAATGCAGCAAT
>JAYVGC010000115.1:0-2934 GCA_043772535.1 Flavobacterium sp.
GAATATACTATATCATTAGGTTTACTATTGTTTACAAACTAAAGAGTTTCTTTGTTAATCCACTTTGTCACTATTGGCGCTTGATACTTTTCCATTTTATCGATTAATTCATCGATAGTATCACTAATCATAAACATCTTTTGGTTGCTTGGTTTCAAAAATCCTTTGTCCACCATTGTCTGAATTAAAACCAGTAATGCATCGTAAAACCCGTTTGTGTTTAAAATTCCTATTGGCTTTTTATGAAGTCCAAGTTGTGCCCAAGTCAACATTTCAAACAATTCCTCCAAAGTACCAAAACCGCCAGGTAAAGCAATTACTCCATCACACAAGTCGTTCATTTTTGTCTTTCTTTCGTGCATGGTGTCCACTAAAATGAGCTCTGTTAAATTGGTATGTGCCAATTCTTTGGATTGCAAAAAAACAGGAAGGACACCAATTACTTTTCCGCCATGCTTTAGAGCGCCGTCCGCTACAGCTCCCATTAGTCCAACATTGGCACCACCATATACTAACTCGATATTTTTTTTAGCTAATGTTTGTCCTAATGCAGTAGCTTGTGTGAGGAAAATAGCATTGGTGCCTGAATTTGAACCGCAAAAAACTGTTATTCTTTTCATTGTGATTGTTATTTTAAATCATGTTATTTATAGGACTCTAGTTGAGTCAAAACTAAATGTAATTAGTATATTTCGCTTAAACTATAAAAATAAATATACCGCAAATTCGTAAATTTTATCATATCTATAAATACAATTATTTACGAATCTACGGTGAAGAACTAAATCCTACCTTGCAGGTTATCCATCTAACTAATTCTATCTAAGTAGTCACTTTTGTTATAAAACAATGCCATAGGCTTCGCACATTCCCGCTTTGATGTATTCATTTGATGCGTAAGCATATCCATTTTCTCCATATTCAGAACCCCAACTATTGCGAATAATGAAATGATCTTTAGTATACCCAACAATGGCAACTGCATGACCCGAATTGTTTATTTTGTAACTCTCCTCGTCCCAAGCATGAAGCTCTGGGGAATAGGACATCAAACTGGAGTCTACATCAATCATTGCAAAAAGTGGTCCTCTCTGATCAATCCACATCCTGAAATTGTCTAAACTGTAATCGTCATCCCATCTTAGACAGTAATAGCTTTTAATTTTAAATTGGCTGGCCAAATCAAAAAATGTACTACTATCATATCCATCTGAAAAATCTTGATTAAACGGGAAATCGTTTTCTGGCACGCTTCCTATTTTTCTAAATACCTCTACTGCCACTTTAAGCGGTGTTCCTGCATCCTCCACGAAAGTTGCGGTTGGATCTGTCATGTGTTTTGACGCCATCCATGTAAAACGAACCGAAAGTTTGTCTTTTTTCTCGATACGACCTTCTTTAACGAGGTGATACCGTAAAACCGAATCTGTTGAAGCCCAACCTACACAAGAACTGGTATTGCCTTGGTTGCCAATCTCCCACCAATCATCTTCCCGTAAGTCTCTAGACTCTGCAAAATCTTTTTGAATAATAATTCCATCTGCAATGGCTTTTGGCATACGCCAATCGTCTTGTTTTCCGTCTGATCGAACGGCATTTAATATTCTTTCAGCTACGGCTCTGTCTTCTGGAGAAACCTGTGATGGGTTTACTGGGTCATTTTTTACATTCATTTTGGTTGGAGTTTGTTTAATGGTTGTTTAATGGTTGTTTATATATTTATGTTTTGCATGTTTGCATTTGGTTGTTTGTTGCCTTAATTTTATTAAAGATGGATGCGATCTTATTTTATCGTAAATGTATCGAATTTAAATAGTTACATTCATTTTCAAAATTGTTCTAAATGTAGTGTATTCATTAAATCTTAAGAACTTGTATTCAAATATATGCATCTATCATATGCGTCAATTAGCTCTAATAAAAAGTTACTACCTAAAATTTGTAAAATATTCATTTATTATTCTTTCATGATTTTTGCGATCAGTTTTTCTGCTTATTGACAAGGTCAGTCTGTGAAAAGCTTCGGCTCATAATTATCAAATATCACTAGTGTCCACTAAAAAATAAAACAAGTTCTTTGAAATTATTGTAAATCTGTATTTTAAGAGTCATTTTTGAGCGTGACGATTTGAAATGATTATTATGTTCGTAAATCAATATTACGAATATGAATCACGGTAAATATGTCTTTTCTCAACTGATTGAATTTCTTCCTCAACGTGTTTTTGACAGGTTGACTAGTAAATATTTTGGCAATAAATCGGTCAAACATTTTACTTGTTGGAATCAATTATTATGTATGATTTTTGGTCAACTTTCAGCAAGAGAAAGTTTAAGAGATTTGATAATTGTTATAGAAGCACATCAATCAAAATCATATCATTTAGGATTTGGCAAAAATGTAACTCGTAGCAATTTATCCAAAGCTAATGAAAATCGTAATTATAAAATATTTGAAGAGTTTGCCAATCATTTAATATTGATTGCTCGGGATAAAAACAGCAATGATGCTTTTGAAATAAAAGGTAATATTTATGCTTTTGATTCTTCAACAATTGATCTATGCTTGAGTGTATTTTGTTGGGCTCATTTTCGAAAAACTAAAGCAGGAATAAAATTGCACACTCTATTTGATATTAATACACAAATCCCTGTATTTATCCATATTACAGAAGCAAATGTGCACGATGTTAATGCAATGGATGTCGTAGATTATGAGCCATTTGCGTATTATATTTTTGACCGTGCTTATGTTGATTATGATCGACTTTTTAGAATTACTAAAGCAAATGCTTATTTTGTTGTTAGAGCAAAATCTAATGTGAAATTTAAAAGAATGTATTCTCTAAAAATTGACAAAACCACTGGAATTAAATATGACCAAATTGGTAAAATAGAAGGTTTTTATACCTCAAAAGATTATCCAGAAAAGAT
>JAYVGC010000116.1:0-7094 GCA_043772535.1 Flavobacterium sp.
GTATTGGGTGTTTGACGACTACAAGATACTGAATTTCAGTGTCTTGTCCCAATATTTATCGACTTTTATTTAAAAAAATAATTGCACCCAACGGGTTACAAATAATGCAATATTAAAAAATAGCCGTTGTTTTTTAGATGCAAGAAAAGTTAGTATTACTAAGAGAAATTGAATTTTGTTAAACGGCAACAAGTAAACTTTATTAATCTGTGCCTCTGCGATAAAACTGCGAAGAACTCGCACGAAATAAAATGAAAAAAAAATTTTATCTATTAATATTGATCTCCCTAAACTTTTATGGACAAAATTTGCTTTTAAAAATAAATGGTACGTCAGCTACCTTTAATAAAAAAATTGATTCTATTGGATACTTTTCGAAGCATTCAACCGCAAAAGCAATGGTTGGTGAAGTAAATTCGTTTTCGGAAAGAGTCTTAAAACTGGGGTATTTAGCATCAAAAGTTACTTTAAACCAACATCTCAATGACAGCGTTTTTGAATATGAGTGCGATTTTGGTCAACCCACTGAATTTTTACATATTTGTATACTAAAAAAAAATCAATACCTCTTGGGTCTTAAAGAGGATACTGTTTTTTTAAAATTTAACGAAAGTGAAACCTTCATAAAAAACGTTTTAAATAAATTAGAAAGCAAAGGATTTTCGATGGCGAAGGTAAAGCTGACCAATTTAAAATCCGCTAAAAATTTTATTACTACCCTTTTAACCATAGACCTCGATAAAAAAAGACAATTAAACGACATTATAGTTAATGGGTATGATAAATTTCCACGAGGACATTTAAAAAATTTAAAACGGTTGTATAAAAAAAAAGTGTTTAATACCCAAAATTTAGAACAATTACAAAAAAAAGTAAGTCAATTTCGATTTGTTAAACAGCTAAAATATCCCGAAATATTATTTACACAAGATTCGACTAAAATTTTTGTGTATGTCGAAAAAACCAACAATAATACTTTTGATGGTTTGCTAGGATTTACAAATGACGATAAAAAAAAACTAATCTTTAGTGGCTATGTGGATTTGGTTTTGAATAATATTTTAAATAGTGGTGAAAAATTAGCTATCAATTGGCGGAGCAACGGCAGCGAACAAACTACTTTTAATACAACTGTAGAAATACCATATATTTTTAATAGCCCTATCGGAACGAAGGGTAATTTAAATATTATAAAACAAGATTCTACCTTTCAAACCACTCAAACAGCTATAGATTTGGGCTACTACTTTAATTACAGCACGCGATTGTATGTAGGTTATCAATCGAGTGAATCGAGCAATATTAAGAATTTAAATACCGCTTCGATATCAGATTATACTAATGAATTTGTGACTTCAAATTTTGAATTTACAAATTATCAAGAAGGCACATTCTTGTTTCCTGAAAAAACAAGTGCTATGTTAAAAATAGGAATTGGCAAACGAAGTTCAAAATTGCAAGATAACTCACAATTTTATGGAAATTTAAATCTAAAACATGATTTTTATGTAAACGAAAAAAACTGCATCAACATAAAAAGTCAAAATTTTTATTTACAAAGCGGAACGTATTTAATTAATGAATTGCATCGTTTTGGGGGAATAAATTCAATTAGAGGCTTTAATGAAAATAGTTTACAAGGCAGTTTATTTTTATCGTTGCTAACCGAATACCGCTACATCGCTACTTCAAATTTATACATACATACTATTTTTGATTACGGATTTTATGAAGATAAAACCGCAAATAAATCAGATAAATTATTAGGTATAGGTTTTGGATTTGGACTGTTAACCAAAAACGGACTCTTCAATTTGGTGTATGCCAACGGAAGCACACAAAAGCAAGAATTCAAATTATCAAATTCAATTGTTCAAATAAGTTTGAAAGCTATTTTTTAACATATTTTAATAGTAACAACTCTGAATTTTGTGTTAATTTTAAGATTATTATCATTTTTATTTGAAAAATTAACTTTTAATTAGTAAGTTTGCCTCAATTAACTAAAACAAACCTTAATGAAAACAAGAAAAAAAATGTTTTTAATGATAGTTTTTGCTTTTTTAGCACAGCTGTCGTTTGGGCAACAAAAAACAGTAACCGGAGTTGTAAAAGATGAAACAGGGCTACTACCCGGTGTTACGGTTACAAACAAATCTGACAGAAAAAGCAGTGCTACCGATTTTGATGGAAAGTACGCTATTAAAGCAGACGAAGGTGACATCTTAACATTCTCTTTTGTAGGATATTCAACTAAAAGTATAGCAGTTAGTCAATCAAACAAAATTGATGTTGTACTTGCAAACGATGCTAAAGTTATGGAGGAAGTTGTTGTGGCAGCATTTGGTATACAAAGAGATAAAAAATCTTTGGGATATTCAAATAGTAAAATCAGCTCTACAGAATTAACTGCGGCAAAATCAATAAACGTCTCAAATATGATTGCGGGAAAAGTACCGGGTATCAGGGTATCTGGAACGGGTGGCGCATTTACTGGTTCAAGCATCATAATTAGAGGTTTTACAACCTTTACAGGAAGCAATCAACCTTTATATGTTATCGATGGAGTACCAATTGATAACAGCGGTGGTGGAACTCAACTACAACGGGGATCATCTCAATCAAATAGAGCAATTGATATCAATCCCGAGGATATCGAGGATATCGTGGTCTTAAAAGACGCCTCATCAACAGCATTGTACGGTTCACGCGGTGCATCGGGAGTTATTTTGATAACTACCAAAAAAGGAAAAAAAGGAGATTCTGGAACAGTGACTTTTACAAGTAGCTATAACAACGGTGTTGTAAACAGACTTCCTACCTATCAAAACGAATATGCACAAGGAAATCTTGGTAACTTAACGCAAGCAAACATAGGTTCAATTGTAACTCCCGGTGGTGGTTTTGTGGGATCGTGGGGTCCACGAATTGCAGGTCAGTCAATAATTAATTCATTTGGTCAACCAGAAAAGTTGCAGGCATATGAAAATAATGTCAAAGATATATTTCAAGAAGCTTATTCATTTCAAAATAATTTAAGCTATACTGCCGGTACAGAAAAATCAAGCTTCCGTATAGGCCTTGGAAATACAGAAGAATCATATGTTCTGGATAATAATAAATTGATTCGAACAAATTTAACTTTTTCGGGAAACACGCAGGTATCTGATAAATTTTCGGTAGGTACATCTTTTACATACACAAATACTACATCCAGAAGGACTTTGCAAGGAAATCAACTATCAAACCCTTTATTTAGAGCGTATTTCACACCACGATCTTACAATCTTTCGGGATTACCGTTTGAAGATGCAACTGGTGCCCAAACTTATTTTGGTGGGGAAGATAACCCGTATTGGTCAATCAAAAACAATGGTTATAGTGATAAGGTCAACCGATTATTAGGTAACTTTAACGCAAAGTATAATTTTACAAAAAATGTTAACCTCGAATTTAGAATAGGTAGCGATTTTTATAATTTGCAAAGTAAAGGTTTTGACGAAAAAGGAAATCGTGGCGGAGGATTTACCGGTTCAGGTGGTACTGCTGTTGGTGGTATCATTGATAATATGACAAACGTACATAATTTAAATGGATACTTAACTTTAAATGCTAATAAGAAGATTGGAGATTTTTCTGTTACAGGTACAATTGGAAATGAGTACGTTAGTACTTACAGATACGATCAAACCATTACTGGTTTAGGATTGGTTATACCAGGATTCAGTAATATAAAAAATGCATTGACCTATAATCCAGTAGCCGAAACAAACTATACTAAATTATTTGGTGTATTTGGAGATGTAGTCGTTGAATACAAAAAATTCCTATCTGTTAATTTAAAAGCAAGAAACGACTGGTCGTCAACTTTATCGCCAGGAAATCAATCAATATTTTACCCCGCTGCATCTGCGAGTTTTGTACTATCAGAGGCGATACCAGTCATAAAATTAGACGGTAAAATTAACCTAATTAAATTTCGTGCAAGTACTGGAGAAATTGGTAAGGGTGCGCCAGCATATTCTCTTGAGTCTTACTTCGTGCAAGCATCTGCATCAGATGGCTTTGGTCCAAATATAGCATTTCCATACAACGGATTAGCAGGTTTTACTCAAAGTAATACATCAGGGAACAAAAATTTAACTCCCGAATTTACCAAAGAAGTAACTTATGGTGTCGATCTAGCATTTTTTAATAACCGATTAAAATTTGAAGGAACCACATACAATAGAAGCACTAGAAATGTAATTATATCTGTGCCCGTTTCGCCAGCCGCTGGAGTAACAAACGTGATACTAAACGCTGGAAAACTATCCACAAAAGGTGTAGAATTTGTTTTATCAGGAACACCTCTAAAAACAAATAACTTCTCGTGGGATGTTGCAGTAAATTACACGCAATTCAAATCTATGGTAGATGAATTAGCGCCTGGTGTAGCAAACGTTTTTCTTGGAGGCTTTACTACTCCGAGTATTAGACTAGTTGCAGGCGATGAATACGGTCAAATTTATGGAACTGGCTATCAAAGAAATGCAGCAGGACAACTACTAATTAGTCCTACATCAGGTCTTCCTTTACCAACTACAAATGTTCAAAAAATAGGGAATCCAAACCCCGAATACACAATGGGTATTACTAATAGTTTTAATTATAAAAATTTCAATCTGTTTTTTTTACTTGATATTAGAAAAGGTGGCGATCAGTACAGTAGAAATATTGCAGACGTTCAAAGAAATGGAGTAGCGATTGAAACAGCAGAATTTGACAGATTCAACAGTAACGGTACAGTTTCAACACCATATTTGTATGATGGAGTTTACGCTTTTGGCCCATTGGCAGGTCAAGCAAATGTAACAAACGTTAGTGCACAAAGTTATTACGGCAATACGGGGAAATATGTAGCTGCAGAAGGTTTTATCTATGATACGTCGTGGTTTCGATTAAGAGAGCTTTCGATATCGTACAAATTAAGCACCAAAATATTACGCGGTTCTTTCATAAAATCTTTTGAAATTGGTGCATTTGGAAGAAACTTATTTTTACATGCTCCAAATTATCCCCACTTTGATCCAGAACAAAACGCGCTAGGAATAAGCAATGCACAAGGACTTGAGTTTAACTCGTTACCAAGTACAAAAACTATTGGCTGTAACTTAAGAATTACACTTTAAATTTATAAAAAATGAAAAATATGAAAAAATTAACTGTCGCGCTGTTGGCTTTTACAACCTTCTTTATGGGCAGTTGCGATTTTAGCGAAACCAATATCGACCCAGACAATGTATTGACTGCACCAATTGAGCAACAATTAAGTTCTTTAACAGTAAATGTAGGTTTTTTAGCAGGAAGTGACTTAAATAGATATAGTTCGCTATTTATGCAACAATTCTCTGGACAAAGTACAGGTGCAAGAACGCAAATGCAACAATATGAATCATTTGAAATTACCGGTAATGACGTCAATAATGCATGGTTAAACGTTTACGCAGTAACATTGAACGATGCAGAAAATATTATAAAAATTGGTACATCTACAAATAATCCGCATTATAGTGGTGTTGCTAAAATTCTGAAAGCATACACTTACCAAGTAGCTGTTGATGCATGGGGTAAAATCCCATTTTCACAAGCACAAGGTGGATCTTCGAATACAAAACCAGTTTACGATTCAGATGAAGTTATTTATGCGGGTTTAATAAACCTATTAGACCAAGGGATTGCAGAAGTTAATGCAACAACCTCAGCATCATCACCTACTAGCAGTACAATTTACTCGGGTGCATGGTCAGTGCAAAGAACTAGCTGGGTTAAACTGGCGAATACCTTAAAACTTAGATTGTTTTTACACTATAGCGAAAAAAATCCAGCCTTCGCAAAAACAGGTATTGACAATATAGTAGCAAGTGGCGTACCATTATTTAGTTCTAATGCTGATAGCTTTCAAATGCCTTTTTCAAACATTGCAAATGGAAGAAATCCGATAGATCAATTCCAAACAGCACGAATAGGCAATCTAGTAACAAATGCAAAGATCGTAGGCATGATGAATTCGAAAAATGATCCACGACGGGCATTTTATTTTACACTAGTTGGAACAAATTTTGTTGGTGCTATTGCAGGAGCACCAGCGTCACCATTATCGTATAGTAATTTTCATACCTATCTACGTGGCGCTTTAGTTGGCGCAGCATACACAGGTGCAGCACCAATAAGAATGTTAACATTTGCTGAATATAACTTCATTAGAGCAGAGGCAGCGTTACGATTTAATTCGCCTGGTAGTGCAAATACATTTTATCAAGCAGGAATTACTGCATCTATGTCCGATGCTGGTGTACTACCCTCCGATATAACTACATACATAAGTGCAAACGGAACATTAACAGGAACTCCTGCTCAACAGCTTGAGCAAATAATAAATGAAAAATATATTGCAAGTTACGGTGTGGTAAGTGAACCTTGGTCGGATTGGAGAAGAACAGGGTACCCTACGTTAGTTACTCCCTCAAATTCAAATGGTGTAGCTATACCCCGATCGTTGTTTTATCCACAATCGGAAATCGATTTGAATGGCGCAAATGTCTCACAAAAAGTAGGTTTGTCAGTAAGAGTATTTTGGGATACAAGACCATAGTATAATTAATAACAAATTTAATACTTAACTATATATGTTAAATAATAGTAAATAACCCAACACTTGCAGCACAGCAAAATCCCGGTTGGTAATAAAAATTTTTGAGTTATGTTAATTAAAGCCGTTTGTAAAATAATACGAACGGCTTTTTTTATGCTACAAAAAAATGCTAACTTTGCCACATGCAAAAAGAACACCAAATTTTCGGAATACGAGCAATAATTGAAGCCATAAATGCAGGCAAAGAAATAGACAAAGTATTTATTCAAAGTGATACTCAAGGCGATTTAATGAAAGACTTAATGAGCCTCATGAAACGAAAAAGCATCAACTTTAGTTACGTGCCCGTTGAAAAACTCAACAGACTAACATCCAATAATCACCAAGGTGCAGTGGCCACCATATCGCCAATTGGTTTTCAAGATCTAGAAACACTCATTGAAAAAGTAATCGATTCGGG
>JAYVGC010000117.1:0-7078 GCA_043772535.1 Flavobacterium sp.
AAATTTTGTAAAAATTTAGCAGATGTAAGTCTATTTATAACAGAATCAATAAATAGTTTAGATAAGGAATTAATCCAGAAAATATGTAATTATGAATATATTTTATTAGCTTTAAATTGGACTACATAAAAAATATAAATGGTATTAAATCCCACTGCGCTAATGGTACTGCAATTTGTGGGAGAGTATGTCGCCGCCTTTTTTTATTAGACTGCCTGTAAAGGCAGGCTTTTTTTTATAAGTACGCCGCGCTTGCAAAACTCGGTTCGCCGCCTTTTTTATTAGAACCCTTACGGTAATGTATAGGGTTTATTGTTTTGTAGAAATCACGTTTGAGAAATATATTGTCTTAAAAAGTGTGATAATTATTAAATCAAACAGAGCAGTTCATCCCTTGTGCATACATAGCACCGCAATTCGCGATAGTTAAAGATAAGATTTTGGAGACACGCCTTTTTTTAATCTTGATTACTTTCTGATTTTTTTAATTTAACTTGTATACACTTTTTAATATATTACCATTATTTTTATTACTTTTATCTGGTAATTTAATGTAAGATTAACATGAATAATAACCAGGTAATTTCTAAATTAATTTTTTTTTCTTTTTTATGCTTTTTTTCCTTTTTTAATTTCAGTTATTCTCAAAATAATTATACCATTTATTTTCAAGAAAAAATTATTGAAATTCCTGAAAATATTCAATCATTTGAATGGAATCAGATGCCAGAACAATCTGTTTTTAATGACGGGTATTTTGGTTGGATTCAATTTTATCAAACTCCTAATCAAGCTATACAGGATGGATTAAAAAATGCAAATTTAAAATTAATAGATTTCATTTCGAATAGAACTTATCTGTTTTATTTTCCTGCGAATACTTCCGTTAATTTTTTAAAAGCACATGGCGTTAGAGGAATTATTCCGATAGAGGCATCTTATAAAGTTTCAAAAGAGTTAAATTATTCTTATTTTGACTCGTGGGCTATGGATGGAGACAACATAAAAGTAACCTTACAGTTTTATAAAAATGTTCCACTTGAAGTTATCAAAGCGGAACTTAATAAAATGCAAATTAAAATTTTGAATGAATACAAAGACTCTGACTTAATTGACTTATCAATTTCAAAAAATAATTTAATTAGTTTTGCTAATTTGTCTGTTGTAAAATGGATAGAATTGATCATTGCACCTGCTGTAAAAGATGATACTCGTGGTAGAAGTTTGCATAGATCTAATAGTTTAGATTCGCAAAGTAGTGTTGGCTCAAATTATAAAGGTTTAGGCGTAGGTGTCATGGTTAGAGATGATGGAATAGTTGGGCCTCATATTGATTTTGAAGGTAGGATATTTAATGATTTTGCAACAGGAACAGGACAAACACATGGAGATGGAGTTGCTGGTATATTGTCTGGAGCAGGTAATTTAAATCCTGATATGAGAGGAATGGCAGCTGGCTCTGATGTTTATGTGGTAAATTATGCTCCGAATTTTCTTGACACTCCTACTCAAAATTATATAAACAATAATACAGTACAAATTACAAATTCATCTTACAGTGATGGTTGTAATGATGGTTATACAACTGTGTCTAGAACTGTTGACTTACAATCAAATACTATTCCTAAATTATTACATGTTTTTTCAGCAGGAAATTCTAATAATACTGATTGCGGATATGGTGCAGGAAATCAATGGGGTAATATAACAGGAGGTCATAAACAAGGTAAAAATGTAATTGCCACAGCCAATGCGTATTTTGATGGATCTATAGTAAGTTCAAGCAGCCGAGGCCCTGCTTATGATGGGCGAATAAAACCAGACATTACGGCAAATGGCCAAAATCAAAACTCAACCGATGAAAATAATCAATATCTTTCGTTTGGAGGAACTTCTGGAGCGGCACCTGGTATTGCTGGCGTTTCTGCTCAGCTGTATGAACTTTATGCTTCTTTAAATGGTGGTAATCATCCACCAGCTGCATTAATAAAAGCTGCTTTATTAAATACTACAAATGATTACGGAAATATCGGTCCAGATTTTACATTTGGTTGGGGAATGGTAAATGGAAACAGGGCTGGAAAACTTATTCAAAATAACAGATATTTAAATGACAATGTTTCGCAAGGAGTTACAAAGACACATTCTATAAATGTCCCGTCGGGTGCTACACAAGTACGATTTATGGTTTATTGGAACGATCCTGCCGCTGCGGCTGGAGCAAGTACAGCGTTAGTAAATGATTTAGATTTAGTGGTAAAAAACCCTTCTAATAATTCTATACTTCCATGGGTTCTCGATGCCACTCCTAATGCAGTAAATTTGAATACTCCTGCCACAAACGGAATTGACCGAAAAAATAATATGGAGCAAGTGCTTATTAACAGTCCAGTTTCAGGAAATTATACTATAGAAATTAGCGGTTTCAATGTTCCGATGGGACCGCAACAATATTTTATAGTTTATGAAATTATTACAGAAAAAGTAGTTGTTACCTATCCAAATGGAGGTGAAAAATTTACTCCAGGAACAAGTGAAGCGATTCATTGGGATGCAACCAATACGACTCAAAACTTTATAATAGAATACACTACAAATAATGGTACAAGCTGGAATCCAATTGCTACTTTAAATAGTAATTTAAAGATTTATTCTTGGACAGTTCCATCAACTATAACTGGAAACGCTAAAATCAGAATTACAAGCGGTGCGATTCAAGGTCAGAGTACAAATACTTTTTCAATATCAAATGTGGTAACTGGTTTGCAAATCACTCAAGTATGCCCAACTGCAGCAAGTTTTACATGGACTGCTGTGGCAGGTGCAGAATCTTATGATCTTTATGTTTTAGGGGTAAAATATATGGAAATCATAGGTACATCAGCAACTAATTCGATAACTATTCCTATCGCTAACCTTGCAAATCCAATTTGGTATGCCATCGTGGCAAAAAACAATACTTTAGGTTGGAAATCGAGAAGAACTAATGCACTCTTTTATGGCGGAGGGTTGTTAAATTGTACATTATCCAATGATTTATCATTAAATTCTATCAATAATACGCCAAGTAATTTTAATTTTGTTTGTAATACAGCTCCAGTAGTTGTTTCTGTAAATGTATCGAATGTTGGTTCTATTGCACAATCAAATTTTACAATGAGATATCAAATAAACGCACAAACACCAATTAATCAGATTTATACCGGAATACTAAATCCAGGACAACAAATAAACTTTCAATTTACAATACCACTAACTCTAACTGTTGAAGGCAATTATCAATTAAATGTTTCAGTTATTAATATAAGTGATCTAAATGCCACTAACGACAGCAAGTTATTGAGCTTTAATGCTATAACACAAGCTTCGCCAATTAATTTTACTGAAGGTTTTGAAAATGGGCTTCCACCTCCTTCGTGGTCAATTATCAATGCAGATAATAGCGCAACTTGGGTAGAAAGAACTGGTATAATTGGTAGCAATGGGGGTACTTCTAAAGCAGCTTATATTGATAATTTTAATTACAATGCTGCAACCAAAGAAGACATTATTCAAACAAAAATTTATGATTTAAGATTTTCAAATGCTGCCAATTTAAATTTTCATCTTGCTAAAGCACAATATAGTGTTGCGTATTCGGATGGATTACGAGTAGAGATTTCGACCGATTGTGGTTTAACTTATTCAAGTATTTATTTTAAAGATGCTCTTACATTGTCAACAGTTCCAGAATATATTGCTACAATTTGGACTCCAACTTTAGCCACAAATTGGAGGACAGAAACCATTAGCCTAGCAAGTTTTTTGGGTCAAGTAGTTCAAATAAGATTTATCAATATTAACGGTTTTGGAAACGGCACTTTTATTGATAATATAAATATTGATGAAACTTTAAGCCTTCAAGATGTTGAGGCAATCAATTTCAATATGTATCCCAACCCTGCGAGTGATGAAGTTACTTTTCAGTTTTACAATAACAATTCTGATAGTACAGAAATTGAAATTAATAATATGTTAGGACAGTTAGTTTATAAATCAAAAATCCCATTGACTGATTCAAACAATTTAGTCGTTGATATAAATAAATTTTCAAGTGGCATACATTTGGTAACAATTAAAAAAGGTAACCTAAAACAAATTAAAAAATTAATTGTTGAATAATAAACTAAATACCTTGTATTTGGTCTAATCAATATATTTACTATCTTTATTTTATGAAAGACAGCATTTTATCACAGATATCAGAACTTAATCAGGAGGATAAATCCAGATTATACAAAGTTATTGAAGGCTTTTTATTTGATAATGAAGTTGATATAACAAAAGAACAAAATAAAGAAAAAGTTGCCATTGCCAACAATTGTCCTCACTGTGAGTCAACAAAGACAAGAAAAAATGGTCATCAATATGGTGTTCAACGTTTTGTTTGCAATGTTTGTAAAAAGAATTTTCGAGTAAGTACAGGTTCAGTAACAGCTCATTTAAAGAAAAAAGAACTATTGAAAGTATATATTCCCAATATGTTAGCTGGTTATAGTCTTGAAAAATGTGCGAAACTTACAGGTATTAGTAAACAGACTTCTTTTGATTGGCGACACAAAATTCTTTCAGCTCTTGGCAAATTTCAAAAAAATCAAATCTTATCAGGAATATGCGAAAGTGATGATGTTTTCACTTTAATAGAGGCTAAAGCAGTATAGATTAAGAAAAGTCTTATCTTATATAGTTATAACTCATAGTCAGTAGTCTTTGAGTAGCGTAGTTTTTGCAAAAGAATACTTTGCAATTATCTTAATCTATAAATTGCATAAATGTGCTATTGTGGATTGGCAAAAGTTGTTGCTTGCTTTTTAAGATTGTGTTGTATGTTTTGTTCCCATTCATTTTTTAAAATACTTAATTTTATTGCATCGATTCGATCACCATTTGCGTCTGTGCTACAATTTCTTAAAAGCCCCTCAACAACACATCCAATACTTTTCATTGCATTTATACTTCGTAAATTTTTGCTGTTTGCACCAAATCCAACGCGTTCCATTTCCATTTTATCAAACGCAAATTCTAGCATAAGAAGTTTACAGTTTTTATTAACCTTGGTTCCTTGCGACTGTTTACCATACCATGTAAAACCTATATCTAAAGTTTTATTTTGTATTTGAATTTCGTAAAATCTTGTGCTACCCACATATTTATTCTGCATTTTGTCAAATACAATAAAAGGATAATCTTTTTGATTTTCTCGATTAGTAATAGCATTTGAAATATATTTTTCAAGGTTTTCTTTTCCGTTTGCGCCTTTGGAGTTAAATTCCCAGATTTCTGGTTCGTTTTCCGAGTATTCTAATAGAAATTTGAAATCAGATATTTCTAAAGGTTGCAACCGTACGATTGTATTCTCCAAAATATATTTTTCATCAAAGTTAAATATCATTTTTTTTATTTTAGTTTTTTTGTCATGTAGCATAGAAATAACATATTTTAGGTTTGTAAATTTTTGCGCAACAATCTGATTGTAACAATCTGATACTGAACTTGCACATATAAAATAGACTATACGTTTGATTAGCTTTGGGGTGTAAGTAAAATATTGGTAATATCGAAGTCACTACTTTTGCATCGCCATTTGTGTATTATTTTTATGTATAAAATACATTTAAATGTTTTTTGTCAATTAGTTATTGAGTTTTATGGTGAATTGCGGCGTTCAGCACATAAAAATGAGCACTATCTTAAATTTAATTTCTAACTATATAAATTGGTTTTGAATAGGGTATGTTTTTCGTATATATGAAACTGCTTTATTTACCATGACATTTCTTCTTGTAATTCAGCATTCCAAAATGTGCCTGTTTCCATATCGCTATTTATTAAATTATATATCCCGTTTGCGGAAAATTCGGTTGTTAGTGGAGCGCCTTTTGTTGACAACTTAGTATTTACCCAACCAGGATGAATTGAGTTTACATTAATCTGTTTGTGTTTTAATCGTGCAGATAAAGTTTTCGTATACATATTTAAAGCCGATTTTGACATTCTGTATGCAGTTGAATCGATTTTTGAAATGCTGTTGAACGAAGCCATAATTGAAGAAATATTTAAAATTTTTCCGTTTGGATTTACTAATTCTAAGATTGTTTCTGTAAAACTTACAAGTCCAAAAACGTTCGTTTCAAAAGTTAATTTCAAACTTTCTAAATCAGGTTGTGTTTTATCTAAATCTGGCGCAATTCCGGCATTGTTAATTAAAATATCTATTCCGGCAAACGTACTTCTAATGATTGAATTAGCATTTTCAATAGATGTTTGATTTGTTAAATCTAATGCCACAACAAAGAAGTTTTCTGATTGAATATTTTCGATTTTTCCATTTCTTGACGTTCCAATTACAAAGTAATTTTCGGTTAAGAGCTTAGCCGCTAATGCATTTCCTATGCCAGAATTTGCTCCGGTTATCAATACAATTTTATTAATTAATTTCATATTCTTTTTTTGTTCTATTGATTGCTTCTTTAAATCCAAATTATACCATTTATAGAACAGTACAATTACGATATTAACTAATTGCTAGTTTTTTTCTTTTTTATAATAAATTGTACTTATACTATGTTCGAGTTCAAGTTTTTAATTCCCCACATCATAAACGCTAGTTCTAAAACTGTTCCAATTAAAAAAGGGATTGACGGTATTCCATCTTGTAAAATACTTACAATCCTACCAAACGCTAATCCTCCCATAAAAATAATGCTAACTAATGTTGCGTGTTTCCAATATTCAGATTTATAAATACCAAATATCCAATACGATGCTAATCCTAAATACAAACCCATTAGTGCCCTAAAAATATTATTTAGATCAATACTCTCTACTTTAAAATCAAAGAAAAAAGGTAAAATTTGATTTGGACTAATTCCGTATGCTAATCCGACTCCAATAACTGTAATCGATGATACAGCTAAGTGCCTATTTTTAAATTTGTAAATAGCGTTCATTATTTTATGATTATCTAATTTAAACGTGTACGAGCTTTTTAACCAGTCCGACATTCTTGCATAGTGCAGTGGATGCTGCTTATTTGTTC
>JAYVGC010000118.1:0-19104 GCA_043772535.1 Flavobacterium sp.
TAACCCTTCGATGAACTAATAAAGGAGCAATACCAAATTCATTATAAGTTTTTCGCCATTTGACAATACTGTTGTGGTTAATTCCAGTAATATCTGATAATTGTCTTTTTGAAATACCAGTTTTTTCATACTTTTTTATTTCAATTAAAACCTTTACTCTTTTGTTTATTAGCTCCCCATTTTTTCGTTGAAGGACTCGTAGTTGCTCAATAGATTCTGAAATTGTAATTTTTAAGGGTAAAGCCATATTTTAAATATTATAATTATAAAACTATCCAAATATTATAAAAATAAATCCAATACGCAAATATTGGACTATTTATAATTTATAAATGGTTTTACTGCACTTTTAAACTCCAACACTACGAGCGGTAAACCATTGATATAGATTATACCATCGGGAATGCGTTATTCAAATCCTTGTATTTCTAATTGGTTTACTATTTTAAAAATATTATTATCAATTACGTCATAGTCAATTAATTGAATAAATAAATCTTTTTTGCTTCGGTCTTCTCTGTTGAAAGTAAAACCATCAGCCACCAGTTTCATTATTTGTCTGTTGCTATCGTATAAAACTGAACTTGGAAACACTTCTAGTTTACGAATAATACTATTGATTTCGTTTAGCGAAATGTCTTCGTTACTGTATTGATTGAATAAAAATGCTTTCAAATCGTCACGTAACAATACATCACTCATTTCTTTATGAATGAATTTCCCGTTTTGATGCGGAATATTTTCGGCTTCAAAAAGTTCTATTACTGCTAATTCTAGTGTTTCTTCGTTGAATTTCATTGTATTATTTTAATTAGGCAAACTTTTTTTGAAATTGCTACTATTCTGTTTTTATTTCTGCATTTTCCACTATATACAAAACTACTTTTCCTGACGTGGTTATTACATATTTTTGAAATTGACTATTTGGCTTGTCTTTAATTATTGGTTCTAACAATTTATTAGTAATTAATGGTTCAATGTGCAATTTAAAATTTTTGGTTTGATTTGAAATTTTTAAACACTCTTCGAGAATTTCTTTTTTCTTTTTTGGATTTTGAGAAAAATACAGTGTCAAAATTTGTTCTTCGGTTATTGATTTTGCTATTTCTTTAAACTTTTGTAAAGCATTATCTGATGGTTTTTTTATAATTGGTATTGTTAAATTTAAAATTTTTATTTTTTCTAAAAGCCTGTCAGAATTGGCTTTAAAGTCTATTTTCTCTGCCACTTGGTTACTCACTTGGTTACTCACTTGGTTACTTTTTTGAGCCGATGGAAATGACATTCTTGTATAATTTTCAGAAAATTTGAAACATTCTTTTGAGTAACTTTCAAGAATTCTTGGTACTCCTGAACCCAATTGTTCTACCATATCTAAATCTCTGAAAACTCGCATTAGTTCTTTGTTTCTAGGAATAGAAACTCCTTCAAAAAACTCTTCTTGATTTAAAGCATCAGGCAATCCGCCAGCTGAAGTGATTTCAATTCTATCATCAAAAATTTCAAATTTTGGTGGTACTTCATTGGTGTAATCGTTGTGAATGATTGCGTTTATAACTGCTTCACGCAAAGCAATAGCATTCCATAAACGTTGGTTTTCTCTTTCTTTAGAAGTAATTTTAGTTATGGTTTTGTTTTCTAACTCTAGTTTATCTAAAACTTGTTTGGTTGCTTTTACTAATGAACAATAACCATATTCGTTATTTTCAATAAGGTTTACTCTGTTTAATTCTTTGTATTTGGCTACTTTTATTGATGTGCCGTTGTGGTCTGCCAATAGATAGCCGACATAATTCAAAAAACCATCTTCGTTGATTAATTCGAGGTTGGTTGCAAACTTGTCATTGAGTTTACTACCTGTAGCTTCATAATAAATTTTGAGTTGCTCGAATGTTAAATCTTGCCTGTTGGATTTGATTTTACTAATAGAATTTCGAATTCGTTTTGCAAACAATTCATCAATTAATTTTTGAGGCATTGGCTCGGAAGCAGTTCCTATTCGCATAAAGCACCCTTTTTCAGTCATACCAAATTTCTTGATGAAATAAGGTTTTTCTGAACCACTTGCCACTACTATTTTTATAACATCAAGCCCATTGATTTTTTCGTTTACAACATCAAACAAACCCATACACGATGGTGCTATGTTGTGTTTTAATCGGTCTTTTATTTTGAGTTGGTCGCCGTCAGAATCTGGAACACCAACTGTAACACCTTGTTTGTTGATACCTATATAAATCGCACCGCCTTCTTTATAATTTAGAAAAGCAATTACTTCTTTTTCTAAACTATCCGTTATTTGTTGTTTGAGTTCTATACGATTGGTTTCGGTCATTTTAATTGTTACATTTTTATTATCAATTGTAAATTTAAACTTTATTTCTCATTCAATTTCTCAGGATTTTTAAGTGCCTTTTTTTCGTCGCTTGCTAATCTTCTTTCAATTTTACTAATATCTTCTTCGGGCAATAAATTTTCTGGTACTATTCCTCTCGAAAGTAATGTACTTCGTACTGATTTATTATTGGTTATGTGTTCTTTCGAAATTTGATTTTCGGATTTCATTTTATGCTGTTTGGCATTGAAAATAGTTATTTCGGTTGCAAAATCTTTCGCTTTTAATAGAATAGTAGGCATATGGTCTGCTAATGGTTTTGTACTAGCCAATCCCCATTTTATTTTCATTTGTTGTGTTGTTCTGTTAAACAAAGCCGTATCGCCTTTACTTATAATTAAAGCGAAGTTTTGATTGCCACCTGTTTGTTCAAAAATAACTTGCGAAAGTTCTTTTTCGGTTACTTTGAGTTTGTTTCTGGCTTGAACTCGCTCGTATTCCAGTATTTTTTGTTCGATTAATTCTGCTTTTCGGGTTTGAATAGCAAAATAGCGTTGTGCAAAAGCAATAGACTCTTTGCGTGAATCGCCATTTTGCGCAATAAGATAACAGGCATATCGGGTTAGCATTATGTCTGGTATTTCTTTTTCAGCACCCGAACCGATTGATACCATTTTCCCGACGTCAGCAAAATGGTCTTGAATACTTTCTCCTGATATTTCGCAGGCTGTTTTTGCTTTAGAAATAACCCCACTAAAATTATCCCATTTGGTGTATCCCAAAAGATGTTGTAAATCTCTAGCCAACCAAAACTCAATGCCTTCTTCGGTTTGGTTGGCGTGCGATTCAAAATTATTGGTTAAGGTATGTATGATTTCATTTTGCATAAATTTCTAATAGTTAATTATCAATTGTTAATATTATTTGTTTGATTAACTGTTCATTATTTTCAAACTTATGTCAATATCGGTAAGTTTATTAATCGCTAAAGCTTGAATAAAATATTCTTTCTTTAAATCAAGAGATAAATCAACATACTCTTTAAAATCATTTTCCAAAAAATTGGAAATTGGAAAACCAAAAACGTGTCCTAAAAATTCAATTTCTGCAAATTTGTGATTAGAATATAAATATTTCATCCTATCAAAATACAAAATTGGTGTTTCAGCCTCTCTTTGAAAAAAAATCATTACTCCAATTTTTCTTGTAAAATATAAAACAGGTAAATCACCTTCATTGTATCTGGCAAAGCGTCTTATAATATCAAACTCTGGTTCGTATCCTTTTTTCTTTTGTCTGTTTAACTCCTCAAAATACATTTTGTACAAACCTCTTTTAAAAGCTCTACAAAGTTCAGTTTGTGAAGCAAACATAAATGAAGGTTTTACTGCCAATCGATATTTACCATTCCGTTCTTTCATTTCAAAAAATTGCGATTTAAACTCTCCAATTTTTCTTTTTGGAATACCCGACAGCAAAAATCTTTTTCGAGAAATGTTAAATGCCTCTTTCAAAGCAACTTCTATTGAGTATTTTCCATTGTTATTGTCACGATTCCCAAAATAAGCATTACAAATATCACAAACATTTTTATTATAATTTTGACCGCCTAACGATTTTGGAATAGTATGTGCTTTCTTTTCGAAAGTAACATCTGGATTGCTCTTTAGACACCATATACATTTCTTATTATTAATCATTCATATTTTTTTTCTCTTCAAAACTTTTTTTATACCCTTTGAAAGCAAGTCGTGTAGGATAATTATTTTTTAATTAAAAAAAGGTAAATCATCATTATCATCATTAGCTAATGAAACTTGACCAGTTGAATCAATTGTTGATATGCTTTCATTATATTTTTTAATAATTTCAATTATCGTTTCCAAAACAATTGAAATTTTTACTTCTTTTGGTAAATCATTTGTGTTTTCGATTTTAATAGAACTATTTTATTCAATAAAAACGGTTAAAGTTTCTACTAAATTAGTAAAATCAATATCGTCAAAGTAATCAATATGAAGATTATCAGTACTTAATTCAACGGCTTTTATTTCAAATGCTGAATTGTAAATTTTTCTTTCTCGTGTCATCTGTTAAAATTAAGTCTTTATCTCTTAACTCGCACTCCAAGCTAAATTAGTATATCCAGTATTCAAAAATCATCAACTTTAAAGGAAATTATACCTCTATTTGTTATTGTTATGCCAAAAATACTATAAAATATTTTCTAAAAGTATTATTGTTAAAATTATCTCGAAATAAACAAAAAAACCCATCCAAACTTGAGAGTTCAGATAGGTTTACAGTTAGGAAAATTGATTGCAAGTATACTTTAAAATTTGAATTTTTTATCTCGGCCTAATTCATTATCATCAATGGTTACTGAGGGTTGCGATTTTTAATAGCGCTTTTTTTATTTATTGTTTTCTAAATCTTTAGCTACTTTTTCGAGTTCTAAATACCAATCGGCACCAAAACGACGGATTAAACTTTCTTTAACAAATTTGTAAACCGGCACTTCAAGTTCTGCGCCTAAAGAACATGCTGGGTCGCAAATGTCCCACTTATCGTAGTTGACCGCTGCAAATTCTGTAAAATCTGTAACACGAATAGGGTACAAGTGGCACGAAACTGGTTTTTTAAAATCGACAATTCCTTGGTTGTAGGCCTGTTCAATTCCGCAAAGGGCTGTTTTGCCATCAAAAATTACGTAGGCACAGTCTTTGTTGTTTATGAGTGGCGTTTCTAAATCTTGTTCAGCACCCTTTACCCAAGTACCAGCTTGCTCAATTGCTGCAATACCTTCTTTACGTAAAAAAGGTTTTATTTTAGAATAAATTTGTTCTAAAATTTTGGTTTCTTCCATCGTTAAAGGCGCACCAGCATCGCCATCTACGCAGCATGCACCGCGGCAAGCTGATAAATTGCACACAAAATCTTTTTGTAAAATATCTTCAGAAACGATTGTTTTTCCTAGTTGAAACATTATTTAATTATGATTGTAAATTAGGTACTATGTGCCTTGCAAAAGTACAACCATTTTTTATCGAAACAATATTGTTTTAAAATTAACTTAAATTTAAAATTTTAACATTTTAGAAGTAGTAATTTTGCAACATTAAATAAAAACGTATGTTAGGACTTGATTTTAAAGAAATTGCAACCGTAAGTATGGTGCTTTTCGCTGTTATTGATATTGTAGGTACTATTCCTATTGTAGTAGATTTACGTCAAAAATTTGGTCATATTGAATCTGAGAAAGCATCAATTGTTGCTGGAATTATAATGATTGTGTTTCTATTCGTAGGCGAAGAACTGTTGCATTTAATTGGCATCGACGTTAATTCATTTGCTGTGGCAGGATCGTTTGTATTGTTTTTTTTGGCATTAGAAATGATTTTGGGAATTCGCATTTATAAAGAAGAAGAGGCAAGTTCGGCCTCTATAGTTCCGTTGGCATTTCCATTAATTGCAGGTGCAGGCACAATGACGACTTTATTATCGCTCAGATCTCAGTTTCAAACTGCAAATATAATTATAGCGATAGTTTTAAATATTATCTTAGTGTATGCGGTGCTGAAATCATCAGCAAAAATTGAAAAAATACTTGGCAATAATGGACTAGGCGTTATTAGAAAAACTTTTGGAGTAGTATTACTAGCTATTGCAGTAAAGCTTTTTGCGGCTAATGTTAAAGGACTGTTTGTGTAATTGTTGAAGTTTACTAAAGTTTACATACATGAGTACAGGAACTATTGCTTGATGACTTATGATTTTACGAACGGTGCTTGTTGACGGTGAAATACTTAATCCATTAAATATAGAACTTATTTTGCAACAATATTTTCAAGAAATTGAAATAATGGGCGCGTTCCAAAATGTTGCCGATGCAAATTTTTTATTCAAAATAATGCAGTAGATGTATTGTTTTTAGATGTTTCAATGCCAATTGAAAGCGGATTTGATTTGTTAGATTATTTTCTAAAGCGAAATTTTCAAACTATTTTTGTTACAGCCCACGAAGAGTATGCCGTCAAAGCTTTACGAGTAGGTGCCATTGATTACATCTTAAAACCCATATTATTATCAGAATTGAAAACAGCAATAGAAAGCGTAAAAGCTGTTTTAAAAACGGATAAAAATTCTCAAGAAAACACTATTACAGTAAATTATGAAGGTGGAAAATCAATAGTTGCTATTTCAGAAATTCAATATTTGAAAGGTTTTGATAACCTCACAATGATTTATATGACCAGAACCAGAAAAGTTATGGTTTCGAAAACATTAAAATATTTTGAAGAAATTTTACAACAAGATTTTTTCAGATTTCATAAATCATTTTTGGTTAATATGAACTTTGCGTCTAAAATTTTTTCGCACGAAGCTTTAATTTTAGAATTCAAAATTGGTGTTTATTTGCCAATTTTGATGAAAAAACCATAAAACGTCAAATTTTTTTAGAGGTATATCATTATTTACTTGACCTTTATTTATAATTACACAAATAAGTATTTATTTTCAAATTAAAAGTAATTTATAATGCATATATATATTTGGTTCGTCAATCGCCTAAGATGGTATGATCGTTTTGGTATGGATTATTTTTTATTTTTAAAATTGTATTAACAATAAATCTTCAACTGCTGTTAAATTATTTGTCACTAATGTTAAAGATTTAATAGTTTAATGTGAATTTAAGTACTTTTACTTTCTAAATTTTGAATAAAATGAAAATTTTTACAATAGTATTAATCGTACTTTCTATCGGACTAATTGGGTTTAATATTTCGATAATCGATTACAACAAGCCTTTATTGCAAGGAAAAAGTTTTATAGCGATAATCGGAATTTTAGCTGCCGCATGTGCGCTCTTTATTTTAATTATCTTTAAGTTATCAAAAAAAATCGAAGAAAAAATGAAGGGCTAATCTTTTCTCTTTGCAGCGGCTGTAGATGATGAGGTTTATTACAAAAAAAGCATTCTCTAAGTAAGAATGCTTTTTTTGTTTGTAGTAATTCGTAATTATACAATGCTGAGTAAAAAATAATTCTTCTTTCCGCTTTGAAGCAACACAAATTTGTTATTAATTAAATCTGATTTCGAAAGTTTGTAATTTTCATCAACTTTTGTTTTATTAACAGCTATAGAATTAGCAAGTAACGCACGTCGTGCTTCACCATTCGATTTAAAAAAACCAGTTTTTTCGTTTAACACGGTAACAATATCAATATCATTTTCTAAATCTGTGCATGTGATCTGTGCTTGTGTAACGCCAGCAAAAACTTCTAAAAAAGTATCGTTATCCAATTGTTTTAAATCTTCAGTTGAGGCATTGCCAAATAAAATTGCAGATGCCTGCACTGCTTTATCATACGACAGCTGTCCGTGAACAAAAACAGTTACTTTTTGAGCCAATTTTTTTTGCAAAATTCTTAGATGAGGCGCAGCTGCATGTTCAACAATTAATGATTCGATAATGTTTTGATCTAAAAAAGTGAAAATTTTGATGTATTTTTCAGCATCAATATCTGTGGTGTTAAGCCAAAATTGGTAAAATTTGTACACCGAAGTTTTATCGGCGGTAAGCCAAACGTTGCCGCCTTCTGATTTACCAAATTTTGAGCCATCGGCTTTCGTAATTAAAGGGCAGGTTAAAGCAAATGCCTTTGCGGATTCGTCTGAATTATCAACATTCATTCTACGAACTAGTTCAGTTCCGGTGGTAATATTGCCCCACTGGTCTGAGCCGCCCATTTGTAGTTTGCAATTGTAGTGTTTATGTAAATGATAAAAATCATAGCCTTGAATTAATTGATAGGTAAACTCGGTAAAGCTCATGCCTTCTCCTTCGCTTGACAATCGTTTTTTGACAGAATCTTTTGCCATCATATAATTAACCGTAATTCTTTTGCCTACCTCTCGCGCAAAATCGATAAAGGTAAAGGTCTTCATCCAATCGTAGTTATTTACTAAAACAGGAGCGTTTGTTTCGGTTGAATTAAAATCTAAAAAACGCGACAAAACTGCTTTTATTCCGGCTACATTTTTATTTAAAGTGGCTTCATCAAGCAAGTTTCGTTCATCTGATTTTCCGGATGGATCGCCAATCATTCCAGTCGCGCCGCCCACTAGAGCAATAGGTTTGTGACCAAAATTTTTTAAATGAACTAATAAAATTATAGGTACTAAACTTCCAATATGCAGTGAATCGGCTGTTGGATCAAAACCAATATATGTTGCGGTAGCTTCTTTTAAAAGTTGCTGTTCTGTGCCCGGCATGCTATCGTGAACCAATCCGCGCCATTGTAATTCTGTAATTAAATTCTTCATTTTTGGGTTGCTATATTTTTGCAAAGATACTAATTCGTCTTATTTATTTTGTTTTATCAACCTATAAATTAATCCTAGTGTGCACTATTTATATAAATAAATACTAATAAAAATGACATGCAAATTAAAAATTTTATAAACGTAGAAACCAAAAATCCGATAAAAGCTATCCCTGCCAATTTTAAACCCCTTTTTTATCTTGATAATTATAAATTAGCTCGCCAATAAAAGAACCTAAAACTAAACCTATTGGAGGAGAAAACAAACCCATTATCAAGCCAAAAGTAGTTTCATAAACACCAAATTTTTTTACCACTTGTGCGGGCAGCGCATAATCTAGAATTGTACTGCTGATCATTAAAATAAAAGTAATTCTACAAATGATTGAAACTGTAATTGATTTGTTCAAAATTATAGGCATAAAAAAAATTATCGTAATTTTGTAAAAATTATATTAATTTTGAAAAAAGGACTGCTTATTGGTTTTATAGTATTGATGCAATCTTGCCAAATTTTTGACAAGCAAGTTCCTGACGAAAAAGAATTGCTCAAAAAGGAATTAAAAGCAATAAATTGGAATCAGGTTGATGAATATCCAACAATTGAGAATTGCGAACAACTAGCTGATAAAACGAAGCGTAAACAATGCTTTTTTGAATTTATGGCGCAAACTATTCAGCAAAAATTAAATGTTGATTCGGTTACAATTGCGCATCCTAAATCAGATACGATACAAGTGTTGGTTACCGTTTTAACAGATGCCACTTTGCAATTTAAATCAAGATTTGTGCAAGACTCGCTGGTTTTTAGCCAGCAAAAAGTGGACAGTATTTTAAAATTAAAATTAATTAATTTTCCAAAAATAAATCCAGCTATTAAACGAGGAATTCCAGTTAAAGCGCAGTTTATTTTACCTGTAATTTTACATCATGAATAAACATATTAAATAATTAACGTGCAAAATTTTATACTTCTTTAAATGAAAAACTTATTTATATCGATAGCGATACTCTCAGTAACCTCAATTTTTGGTCAGTTTGGTCAAGGATCACAACAAGGAATGCAAGGCGGTGGTAACCAAATGAATCAGATTAGTCAACCAAGAATGGAGGAAAAAAAACCAGAACCGTTAACAAGCGAGCAAGTGTTAAAAAAAATGACCTTGATTGCCGGTTTAGATGAATTGCAACAATTACAAATTAGAGAATTATTGTTGAAATTACCAAAACCAGTTGCGCCCAAAAGCCAAGCCGAATTTGATGAGCAACAACAAATTTCAGAGAAATTTAATGACAAGTTAAAAAAAATACTTAGCGACGATCAAATGGACAAATGGCGCAAAGGGAAAAATAAAGTTATACCCGAGGAAAAAGGTGAAACTAGAAAAGAAAGAAGGGAACGTGAAAAAAAGCAACAAGAATTATTAGAAAGTTTGAAGTAGCAGCAGCATTAGGTTAATAAACGGCGCCAGAAGTAGCAGGGTAATCTTACTAATTTAATACTCTGGTGCTATAACGATTTCTAAACCATTTATTGCAGCGTTAAGTTGAATTTGACAACTCAATCTAGATGTACTATTTACATTAAATGCTTCCCAAAGCATTGCCTCTTCCTCATCCGATTTTTCAGGAAGCACTACATTATTTGCAATATAACATTGGCACGAGGCGCACATTGCCATACCACCACAAATCCCTATTGTACCTTCGGGAGCAAGTTCGTACATGCGAATTACCTCCATTAGATTCATATTCATATCAGTTGGTGCGTGCACAATATGTGATTTACCTTCTCGATCGATAATATGTAGCGTTATGTCTTGCAGTATGTTATTCATAAACTAAAAAAGCACTGTGCTTTCGTTTTTAAAATTTTTATTGTATTGATTTCACGACTGCTTTTTCGGCCTCTTTACGGGTGCCGTCAAAACCATCAATGCCAGATACTGTGGTGTATTTGAGGACATATTTTTTTCCAGGGTTCATGCGTTGGTATACGCTTTGCACCATTAAAGTGGCTTCGTGAAAACCGCATAGAATTAGTTTTAATTTGCCTGGATAGGTGTTTACGTCACCAATTGCGTAAATACCTTCAATGTTAGTTTGATAATCAAGCGCATTGTTTACTTTTATGGCGTTTTTTTCAATTTCTAAACCCCAATTGGCTATTGCACCAAGTTTTGGAGTAAGCCCAAAAAGGGGAATAAAATAATCAGTTTCGATGTTTCGATGTGTTCCATTTTCGTCGATATCAATTGATTCTAGTTTTTGAGAGCCGTTTAAAGCTATTACTTCGGCTGGTGTGCTGAGGTAAATTTTGCCAGAGGCTTTTAGTTCTTGTACTTTTTCGACAGAATCTAGGGCACCCCGAAATTCGTTGCGACGATGAATTAAAGTTACCTTAGCGGCAACGGTCGATAAAAATATGCTCCAATCTAGTGCTGAATCGCCACCACCAGCAATTATAATTTTTTTGTTTCGAAACAGTTCAGGATCTTTTACAAAATACTCGACGCCCTTGTTTTCAAATTGTTCTATTTTATCTAGTAGGGGTTTTCTAGGCTCAAAGCTACCTAGTCCGCCAGCTATAGCGACTGCATTTGCATGGTGTTTTGTGCCTTTGTTGGTGGTTACTATAAATGTGCCGTCGTCTTGTTTGGTGATGGTTTCGGCCGTTTCGTTTAATGTAAATCCGGGTTGAAATTGCTTGCATTGTTCCATTAAATTATGGACTAGGTCGCCTGCTAGCACTTCTGGAAATCCTGGGATGTCAAAAATTGGTTTTTTGGGATATAGTTCGGTTAATTGGCCTCCTGGTTGTGGCAAAGCATCTATAATGTGGCAATTTAGTTTTAATAATCCGGCTTCAAAAACTGTAAATAATCCGGTTGGGCCTGCGCCGATGATGAGGATGTCGGTTGTAATCATGTTATGGTATCTAAGAGGCAAATTTTTTAATTTGTTGCGGTTTAATTGTGCTTTAAAAAGATAATAATTTTCTTGATTATTTTGAGTTGCGTTAGGGATTACAGTGGAGCTCCCACGCTTTTTTGCGTGGAGCGGGAACGTAAAGCCCGACCTGCCATTGCTAGGAACGAAGCAAGCAGGTAACGCCCAAATTGCTTATAAAATATTGGTGACGGTTTCTATTTGTGGTGCAAATTTTTTGATGGTTGTTTCTACACCTGCCCTTAATGTCATTTGGTTTACGCTGCAATGTGTGCAGGCACCTTCAAGACGAACGGTTACGTGTTTGCCATTTTCGATTTGTATTAAAGTAATGTCGCCGCCGTCAGATTTGAGGAACGGTCGAATTTCTTCAAGTGCGTTTTCGATGGTTTGAGTTAATTCTTGTTGCGTCATATTGGTTGGTGTTCGGGTGTCAGTCTATTAGGGTTGATAAAATTTGCTAAAAATGACTGTGGGTTGGTTATTTTTTTACTGCTGCGCATCCGGCCATGGTGGTTATTTTAATGGCTTCAGTTGGAGCGAGATTTTGGTTTCGGTTTACGGTTTGTTGCACTACATTACGGGTAATTTCTTGAAACACTTTTTCGGTAATAGAATTTGATTGCAGTGCTGCGGGGCGGCCAAAATCGCCTGCTTCGCGAATACTTTGTACTAATGGCACTTCGCCTAAAAAGGGTATGTTTAAATCGTCGGCTAGGTGTTTTGCGCCTTGTTTTCCAAAGATGTAATATTTTGCATTTGGTAACTCTTCGGGTGTAAAGTAGGCCATGTTTTCAATTATTCCAAGTACAGGAACGTTGATGGCATCGGATAAAAACATTGAAACTCCTTTTTTGGCATCGGCTAAGGCTACTACTTGTGGTGTGCTAACTACAACGGCGCCTGTAATTGGTAATGATTGCATGATCGATAAATGGATGTCGCCTGTGCCTGGTGGAAGGTCGATGAGCATAAAATCGAGTTCGCCCCAGTCGGCATCAAAGATCATTTGATTTAATGCTTTAGAGGCCATTGGTCCTCTCCAAATTACTGCTTGTGATGGAGCGGTAAAAAATCCGATGGAAAGTATTTTTATTTCGTAACTTTCTACGGGTTTCATTTTTGATTTGCCGTTAACGGTTACTGAAAGTGGTTTTTGATCAGCGACATCAAACATTATGGGCATGCTGGGACCGTAAATATCGGCATCTAATATTGCTACTTTAAACCCCATTTGGGCTAATGTTACTGCTAAATTTGCGGTTACTGTTGATTTTCCTACGCCGCCTTTTCCAGAGGCTACTGCGATAATATTTTTTATTCCTGGAATTGCCTTTCCTTTTATTTCGTTTGCTTTGTCGGCGGTTTCTACTTTTATATTAACTTTTACTACTGCGGTCGTATTAAATTTTTCGTGTATGAGTTTGCGAATGTCATCTTCGGCTCTTTTTTTGATGTGCATTGCAGGCGTTGTAATGGTTAATTCTACCACTGCTTCGTTGCCAAAAGTGAGTACATTGGTAACGGCACCGCTTTCAATCATATTTTTTCCTTCGCCCGCAATAGATATGGTTTCGAGGGCTTTAAGAATTTCTTTTCGATCTAATTTCATTTTTTGTAGTGTAAATAGTAGGGTTTAAACAGTTGAAAATAGATTGCTTTTATTTAAACTGAATTTAGATTGCAAAGATACATATTATGTTTAAAAGTTAAAGCGTTTAAAAGTTCAAAATTTATGCTAATTTTTATAATTAATTAGGCAAGTTGAAATATATTTTCGATTTTTGACTTAAATTCAAATTTTTATGGAACGAACCAGCGACCCAGACGATGAAATGCCAAAATTATCGGTAGAGCAAGAAAATGAGTTTAAACGCATGAAGCTGGAATTAGAAAGTGGTGCCGTTTTTCCGGATTTAAAAAACATCAATATTCCCGCTGAAATAGAAGGGTTATTTTTGGACACTATTTTTAATTTTCACAAGGCGTATAAAGAAGCAAAACAAATTTCGATTTACGAACGAATTGGTGCCCCCGTTTATAAACAAGCGCAAATTTTATCGAACAAGCAAATTTTAATAGAGCTGGACAAATTAATTAGTCAATTAAGTAAAAATGGAATTGGATTTGAAACTCTTTTTGAGTACGATAAGCGAATAATTTATGAATTTATAACTACTGAATTATTTGCTTTTGAAGTGGATGATATTCGGATTGAAAACATGATGATGCATTTTGTGTATGAAGAATTTCATCCTAATTATACGGAGGATATTAAACGGTATTGCGAGGAGTTTTGGGATGAATTTTTACGAAATGATCCCGATTTTTTTGCGAGTAATGCAGCAAACGATTTAGAAAATTTAAACGAGTTAATGCTGTTTTATGAATTGTTTGATTATTTTGAGCTTATTAAAAATGTGCCTGACACGGTTGTATTTGATTTAAAAACTAAAAAGGCTACTGCTAATGTTAATTTAATTTTTTATGGCTATTTGCACGGCGAGAAGCAACCCATTGTTTTTGAAGGAATTAGTAAAGTTATTTTGCAATTTAAGTTTGAATATTGGCACATCAGCCACGTTGCTTTAGTAAAAAATTAAAAATGAACTGGTGGCGACCAAAAATGTTGTTTAAAATTTACTATTTGGTTATCAACCACCTCTATACCTTCGTTTTCTAATAATTGTTGCATCAAATTGGTGCCGTCAAAGTGCATTTTGCCTGTTAAAAGTCCGTTTCTGTTTACAACTCTGTGTGCAGGAATGTCATGTAAATTATGTGAGGCATTCATAGCCCAGCCTACCATTCTAGCTGAGCGGGCGGCCCCTAGAGCCTTTGCAATTGCTCCGTACGATGTTACTTTGCCCAAAGGAATAGTGCGCGCTATTTGATACACACGCTCAAAAAAATTTGTATTGTCTTTTTTTATTGGCATTTTAATCTAAGTAATATTTTACAACATTTAAAAAAGTAAAAAGAGTAATTAATCCTGTAATTGATGCTAAAATAACATTCATATTGTTCATTATAAAGTCTGTTTTAGATTTAAATTTTTCAAATAGCACTACGTAGCAATAAAATACTATAAACGAACCACACACGGCACCCGAAACAAAACTATAAATGGGCATTGGATGAAAAGAAAATAAATGAAACGATGCTAAAGTTACCGTAATTAATACGTAATAGGGTATTGGTAATATATTTATTGCTGATAGTGCCATTCCCATCATAAACCGTCCTCGTTTGCTTTTTATTTTTATTTGTGCTTGGTCATTATGTGTTGGTTTTTTAGCAAACAGCAAAAAATAAATTGTGGCAAAAAACATAATTATGATGCCAATTTCACGAAACAAAATTATTATTTCTGGATGCAAATTAATATAGTTTGCAAAAATAACCGAAATATAGGTTTGAATAAAAACAATTATTGTGGCGCCTAACACAAATAATAAGGCTCGCACTCGTCCGTCAACAAGGCTAATTTTTGCTGCAGTCATGTTAATTAAACCAGGCGGAAAAACTCCGATTGAAGCTGCTAAAAATCCGAAAAGGAAGGGAAGTGCCATAAATTATTTTTAGTAAAACAAAACCTAATTGTAAAACAAATATAACAAAACTTAAAATTAAATTAAATTAAAATTTTAGTAGTGCAATATCAACTGTATATTCTTATTTTTGAAACTTATTTTATCTTTCACTATGAACTACACTTTTTTGCCAAATACAAATTTAAAAATAAGTAAAGTTTGTTTGGGCACAATGACCTTTGGAGAGCAAAATTCAGAATTCGAGGCACATCAACAATTAGATTTTGCGGTCGAAAACGGTATCAATTTTATAGATACTGCCGAAATGTATCCAATTGCTGCCAAAGAGAATACGTTGGGCTTAACTGAAAAATATATTGGAAATTGGTTAAAAAAAGCAGGAAAAAGAAATAATATAGTATTGGCAACAAAAATTGCGGGGCCAAATCGTGGGATGGAATATATTAGAAACCCATTAAATTTTTCTAAAAAAAGTATTTTTGAAGCGGTAAACAATAGCCTTAAAAATTTGCAAACTGATGTGATTGATTTATATCAAATGCATTGGCCGGAGCGAGTAATGAACATGTTTGGGCAACGAGGGTTAACCGAATTAGATGTCAGTTGGAAAGAAAATTTTCAGGAAGTATTAGAAGTTTATGCTGTTTTGATTCAACAGGGTAAAATTAAACATATCGGGTTAAGCAACGAGGTGCCTTGGGCTGTTATGAAGTTTTTATCGGAAAGTGAAAAATATAATTTACCACGAATTGTCACTATTCAAAATCCATATTCGCTATTAAATAGATTGTTTGAGGTAGGTTTAAGCGAAGTGTGTATGAGAGAAAACGTGGGTTTATTAGCATATTCTCCGTTGGGTTTTGGCATGCTGTCGGGTAAGCATATAAATGGAATTTTGCCCGATTCGCGGCTGGGCTTGTTTAAACAATTTGTAAGATATAATTCAGAAAATGCATTAAAAGCAACAAAGTTATATGACGATTTAGCTAAAAGTAATAAATTAACGCTAACTCAAATGGCGTTCGCGTTTGTAAATCAGCAAAAATTTGTTTGTTCAACTATTATTGGGGCTACAAATTTAGAACAGTTAAAACAGAATTTAGCAGCATTTAATACAGTACTAATGCCAGATATTGTAAAAGAAATTAATCATATTCAAGAAAAGTATCCAAACCCGGCGCCTTAGTTTATAATGCCGTTTTGTTTAGCATAATTTACCAACGAAATTATATTTGTAGTGTTTAATTTACGATAAATTTTGGTTTTGTGCCCTTCAATTGTTTTAACACTAACACCAATTGTCGATGCAATATCTTTAGTAAGTTTACCCGTACATACTTCTCTTAAAACGGCTATTTCTTTAGTAGTTAAATTTTGAACTGTACTTTGCATTAATGATTTTGCAATTAAAAGTTCATTAATTTCTTTGCACAAATACGTTTCTCCGTTATTAACGAGTTCTATCGCTTTAATTAATTCAGAAATAGAAGAATTTTTGGTCACGTATCCTTTTACTCCAAGATTCATTACATTTTTAACAAACGAATATTCTGACATCATTGAAACCACAATGATTTTTGGCTTAGCTAAAAATGGTAAAATTTGATGAAGTACATCTAGGCCCGATTCATTTTTTAAGTTTATGTCTAAAATAATTATATCGTGTTTCACCATTTTTATTAAATGAACAGCGTCTTTAACATTTTCGGCTTCGGCAACTATGGTGCATTTGTTATCTCCTGACAATGACGATTTCCATGCTTCCCGAACCAGTTGGTGGTCTTCGACCAAAATAATTTTTATTTTTTCCATGTTATTAACTCCTCCAAAAATAATTGAATTCGCGGCTTTATTTTAGTAATAAAGCCACGTATAAATCAAAGTTAATTTTAAATTTGAAAAAAACATCTATTTTAATTCTATATTTTTACATGTAAGTGATTACCCTTAGGTTTTTTTTAAAAATTGTATAAGGGTTTCGTATTGATTAATAAAAGCATTTGCATTGCCTACCAAAAGGTAAAATATGTAGTAAAAACAGGCGTAATGCAGTATACGGACTGCTCAATATTTAATTTAAATTTATTTCTACAGTCAATCCATCGTCGTTATACATTTTAATGGTACCGTTCAGTAAATGCACATTTTTCTCAATATTGTAAATACCCATACCGTTTACATAATTTGCTGGCATTCCTACACCATTGTCAATCACTTTTACTTTATAACCTTCATTGTCAATTGATAAAATCAAAAAAACATCGGTGCTCTTAGAATGTTTTATGGCATTTTGAATGATTTCTTGTATTATCGTAAAAAGTATAATTTGTTCGCTATTTGAAAAGTGTTTGTAAAATTCGGCATGCGCAATTTTAGTAATTTTTATATTGTTAAGATAATTATTGTTTTCAATAAATTCTTTTAAAGCTATTTGCAATCCTTTATCTTGAATTACTAAATTTTTTGTGGCTTGGGTAATGTATTTAATTTCATTTAATGCAATTTGCAATATATCTTTTGCTTTTTCATAAGAGCTGTGCTCATTCGTAAAATTATTTAAATGTAAATTAGTTGCAAATAAAAGTTGACTAATATTATCATGTAAGTTTGCGGCAATTTCTTCCCATTTACTGTTTTGAAAGGCTACAAAATTTTCGGTAATTTTTTCTTTTTCAGTTAGTTGAAGGGCAAGTTGTTCATTTTTTCGATGAATTAGATTTTCCAAACGCTTTGTTTTTGTAATGTCTGATACGATATCTACAACTTTAACTGCCCGACCGTGTGCATTATAAAATATATTCACACGCTCTTGTCGCCATATTAGTTTACCGTTTTTGTGTAAATATTGATATTGAAGTAAAATGTTTTTATCTTGTTTCTTAAAAGCGTCAATAGTCTGTTTTCTTATTTGTGTTCTTTCTTCGTCAAAATGTACTAGGTTCCACATTGAGTTGTTAATAACAATCATTTCTTCTTCGATCGAAAAGCCGAAAATTGTTTTGTAGTTTTTAGAAATGTAAGCAATTTTATTATTTTCTATTAAAATTAGTGCTGATGCGGTATTATTTACAATAAAATCGAACTGCTCTTGTGTTTGTTTATTTTTAATTTCAAATTTTTTCTGCACAGTAATGTCATGGTGAAATCCGTTCCAAATGGTAGAGCCATCTTCCTGTCGTATTGGGGTTGATTTAACTTCTATCCATTTTTCTTGTCCATTTGGAACCCTTATTCGATGTTGCGAAAAATAAAAAGTATTATTGATTTGACATTGTATGAAATTTAATTTTGCTTTTTCATAATCTTCTGAAAGAATTGATTGGAAAAGAGCAAATGGATTATTTGTAAGTTTTTCTTTATCAATTTCATATAATTTTTTTACACCATCGCTTAAAAAATTCCATTTGATGTTGTTTTCGTCAAAGACTTGTAATTGTGTTAACATGCCATTAACATTATTGGTCAAACTGTTGAGAATTTTTTCGTTTTCTATAATTTTATTCTCCAACTCTTTTTTTGCAGTAATATCTATTTGAAAGGCATAAATGGTAACACTTTTGTCGCTGTTAAATTTGGGTATAATACTAGTTTGTACCCACTTTTGTATGCCGCTTGGGGTGGTAATTTGAAATTCTACTATTGTTTTTTCTGTTTTTTTGGCGTTTATAATTTTGCGATATAAATCTTTAAATGTATCCTTTTCGGCCATATTACGAATCAGAAAAGGATTTATTTTCAAATCGTCAAACGTTACTTCGTACAATTTTTCGACACCATTACTTACAAATTGCCAACATAAATTTTTATAATTAATATATTTAATTTGTGATGAAACAACGTCAATATTATTATTTAAATTGGTTATTAAATCTTGATTTTTTTTATTTTCAATTTCGAGTAATTTGGCATCGGTAATGTCTTCATAAAATCCTCTCC
>JAYVGC010000119.1:0-19060 GCA_043772535.1 Flavobacterium sp.
TTTCTTCGTGCTGAAAAATACTTATCAATTCTTTAGGAAGTTTAGAACCGTCTTCGGTAGTGTAATTTAGAACCTGACTTTTTACTGTCAATAAATTAATATTCATCGCCATCTTTTTATAATTGTTGGCAGTAGCAATACTTACATTTAAACACTTTGCAAAATAACGGATAGGCAAAGTTTTAAAATCTTTAGGATAAAAATTACGATTCGTACTGGTGTTTCCCATTATGAACACCGACCGCCTTTTTTTATCCGCCCAATTTTTTAGATTTAGATAGTAAGTGAATACTACTGCACAACAGAAATTTATAAATTTTGAAAAGTCCTCTGGCTCATATATAGCTGAAAGTTTTCTGCATAAATCAAGATTACTGCATAGTTGAGAGTAACTAATAACTCTTAATGATTTTAGTTTGCCATTTACAGTTATCCATTTATTCTTGATTAACCAATCTACACAAGTTCTAATTGTCTTTTCACTTAAATTCAAGTCCGTAGCCCATACTTTGTACAACGAAGTATCAAAGCGAAGATGTCCGCTTGCAATATGCTTAAAATAAACATAAAGCATCAAATGATTCGTTTTACGATTTAATAATGCGTATTTGCATAACGCAACAGGTATTGTTGTGTAGATTGGTTTCATTAGATACTGGCTTGAATTAGAGAGTTGTAAATCGGGTACAAGCCAGCCTGTTCTAATATTGGTTTTAAATCATAGAGTTTCTTGAAATTTATGTATATTTGGTTCGTAAATGATTGCAGGAGGCGTACAAAAAGCTTCAAACTTTGTTTGGAGCTTTTTTTTATTTAAATAATTTATAAACCTTTATTAAAAATGAGCACTTTTGTACTATCAAAACGTTCTAACGACTCCTATAAATTTATTTTTACTTCTCGAAAAGGAAACGTAATTTTTACAAGTTTGTCTTATAAATTAAAATTTGAATGTGAGGATGTAATTGAATTAATTAAAACTTCTTTGCATAATTTGAATTTTATTAAAAAAAAAACAAGTTCGGGTAAATTTTATTTTGAAATAATGTTACAAGATAAAATTTATGGAAACAGCAGAAGATTTACAACCTTGTTGCTACTTCAAAAGGGAATTGACGGAATTCAAAAATATGTAGAAAAAGCTGAGGTTTTAGACTTTTCGAACCATGAAGATTTATTTTGTTAACTAGAATTTTTAAATAAAAAAAGCCCCGTAAAACGGAGCTTAAAATTAGAAATAATTTCTAATTATTTTTTTACTGGAGCAGCTTCAGTAGCAGTTGCAGCAGCTTCGGTAGCAGTTGCAGCAGCATCAGTAGCAGTTGCAGCAGCATCAGTAGCTACAGCAGCAGCAGAATCAACAACAGTAGCAGCAGAATCAACTACAACAGCAGCAGAATCAACAACTTCAGCAGCAGCATCAGCAGTTTCAGTTTGTTTACAAGATACTACAGTTAATGCAGCAACGATAGCTAGGCTTAAAAATACTTTTTTCATCTTTAATGTTATAAAAGGTTAATTATTAATTCGATGCAAAGATATAAATTTTTTAATAGGTTGAAAAAAAATTGCAATTTATTTTAAAACTTTTTCTCTTTACAACTCTTATTTATTTATCAAGTATCGTGCCATAATTGTATGCGTGCGTTATTAATTTAATTTTTTCTTATTTTCTTATATTTTAGCTCTAATCAACTGTATTTCAGTAATTAAATTTTTAGCACCTTTAAATTTATAAAAAATAAAAAGCATATACCAGATATTCACCATGGTATTTCGGCAAATTTTGGAACCGTAATTAATGTTGCGCATCATTACATGCCTGCTTTATCAAAATTTAGTTCAATTAAATTTCTGCAAGCAACTACCATCGAACTTCCTAAATTTCAGCCTGTGGTACGATTAGCTGCTGTAAAATAAATTCGTGTTTTATTGCTATTGTAATAGATTTTATAGTCTTTGTTGTTATATAAATCATTTAATTTTTTTGGAACATCAAATTCGTAATGCCCCAAAATATATTTTTCAATCGCACTTACTAAATAGATTGTGGCTTTATAATTTACAGCGTCGTTTGGTTTATATCATTTTACTTCACCGTATGTTAAACGAATTTTGTTATTTGCATAAGTACAGATATGCTTATTTGGAAATTGTTCTAAAATTGCTTTTATATATAAGCTACAAAACTGTATTTTTTAAGTTGAACTCATCGTAATGTGATATTATATTTTTTATGAAATATCGGTCATTGCTTTTACTAATTAATATCCAATATTCGCATTTATTTTTTATAATACCTATTTCGCATCACCCTTCAATAAGGCTTTAAAACCCATATAATATCTTAATTTTGAACTAAAATACTTTTCGTATGCTGTACTAAAAACAATAATTTCATTTAAACTTACTTGCATAAATTGCTTTGGAGATTTTGCAGCATATAATTCAAGTACCTTTTCAAATATATTTTTATCAACTTAGGTGTTAAAATCTATAAAGAAATCGGTTATTGCGATAGATAAATTTATTTTCCGGTCTTCAAATACCCTTTCACCTTTTGTTTTGTATACTTATTCCCATTGATACAAACGCATCTGAAATGTAACAACTCGATATTTCGTTGCACTACTTCAATAAAATATTCATGTACTAAAGCGTGGTCTTTTACTTCTTTATATTTTTTTTAAAATTGGTTAGAAGCATTCAGATATTATTACGATTTACCTAAAAAAAACCTAAAACCATCTTGAAGTCAATTCTTGCATGTCAAAAACTAAAAGTGGTATAATTTTTTTGGAATGTAAAACACGTTATCTTTAAAATATTCATTAGGGTGATTGTTTTTATCAGCATAAATTCTGTATCACAAAAAATAGCCTGTTTTACTATGTCAAACCCAATTATCGGTATAAAAGCTAAATTTGTCTATTGAACTTTGCGGTACACCAACAAAGCGTTCATCTTAATAACCTTGAATTAGAAATAAAAAGTGCTGGTTACCCTCATAAAAAGCTTTATTTCTATTTTCTTGCCACAATTTTTTAGCGAATGAATTTGTGAGTTGCGCTGCGTTTTACTGCGTTTGTTTTACTTTTCGAATGCTGTCGTTAAAATCGAAACGCCATTTAAAACGTGTTTGGTAACGTTTGTATCTTTACTCAATTTTTATTCGGAATTTCATTTTCCATTTTATAAGTCCAAAAACCATCTTCAAGATAATTATGTTCTAGTATTGTATGGTTTTGAATCGCATCAAAACTTTACTGGTGGTTGGTTACAATTAATCCTTTTGAACCAATAACCTCGGCAATAAAGCCGTCATTAAATTATGCAACGGCATCTTGTAAACTTGATTTGTTTGCATCATAAATATCATGCAATGAAAGAACCCACATACCGAGTTATTTAGGCTTGAACCTGAATAAATCGTAATATGATTAATAGTTACAAATAACTTTTAGTGTTGATATTTAACGTGTTTAACAAAAAAAAGCCCAAAATAAATTGAGCTTTTGTACCATTTTAGTCTCGTTACAATAATGCATCTATTGCATCTGTATATGATTTTTTGGGAGCAACGCCAACCTGACGGCCCACTACTTCGCCATTTTGGAAAATTAAAACAGTGGGTATATTTCGCACCCCGTATTTTGCTGCAAATTCTTGATTAGCATCTACATCTACTTTACCGACAATTGCTTTACCTTCATAATCAGCTGCTACTTCATCTATTACCGGTCCAACCATTCGGCAAGGGCCGCACCAAGCTGCCCAAAAGTCAACTACCACGGGTTTTGTACTTTTTAAGACTACCTCATCAAAAGTAGCGTCTGTTATTGCTAATGCCATATTTTTTTTAATTTTAAAATTTTTTATAACCTTTGTATTCGCAAAGATAAGTAAACATTTGTTAGTTACTACAGAAATTCTATTGCTTTTAATTATTTGTAAATTGAATTAATCAATTAAAGTAGTGTATTGTTGGCGTTCTTTATTTATCGAAGCAATAATTCAATTGATATCATAACTAGTAAAGCATCGAATACTTGGTGTTTTTAAGTACGTACATACTTCATCTTGTGCGTATTGATGATGTCTTTGGCAACCTAGTTCAACCTAAAATTCACTTGCAAAGCCTCTAAGGCTTCAAGTAATTCTTTACTTATATTTACTTTAACTTTACGACTTGGCATTTCGAGATGAGTCAGTACTTTTATTTCCTCTACCATTTCTGAACTAATGTCTGAAATTACGTTATCTTTTTCGTTATCATCAATATCATTTATAATTTCCAAATCATCAATATCTATAGACTCATCATCAATTAAACTATCCTTTTTTAGCCGTGCTATTTGTGGTATATTATCCTGTTTTTTTTCTGTTAACTTTACTGTTTTTTGTATTTCTTGTATTTCGAAATCTACAAAATGATTTCCTTTAAAATCATTAAAAACCGTGTATAACTGTTCAATTTTTATGCTTTCAAGATCTTTGATATCAAATTTTATAATTAGCTTTTTAGCAAATATTGTAATTACATCCGCTAATAATTTAGCGTCTTGAAAATTTATTTGAGGATCGGATTTTTTCCCTGTTTCACGATTTACCCATCCGTCTTTAACTAAAATTTTAAAATACACAAACTGATTATTTACAAGGTAATGCCTAAATTTTAAATACTCTTCATTAAAAATTCTGAACTCGAAGCTTTCGTCAAATCCTTCCAAAGTAAAGAGTGCCCAGTCTTTTCCATTTTTACCAGTTCTGTATTGCACGTTGGTTACGATTCCGGCAAAAGTTAGATTTTTTCCGATCACGGTATTTAAATTTCTTAAGTTGTCGAGTTTGGTGTTACAAAAGTATTGCATTGCAAATCGATAATCGTCCAGCGGGTGTCCTGAAAGATAAATTCCTACTACCTCTTTTTCTTTTGCTAATTTTTCCATTGTATTCCATTCATCACAAGGTGGTAAACTAGGTTCTTCAATTTGAATTTCACTTGCATCACCAAATAAACTTACTTGCGCCGAATTTTCATTTTCCTGAAATTTAGCGCCATATCGAATTGCTTTTTCTAAAAATGTAATGCCCTCGCCTTCAATATGAAAATACTGTGCTCGATGCGTGTTTTCAAAACAATCAAAACCGCCTGCAAAAGCCAAACTTTCAAATGCTTTTTTGTTGGCGCCTCTCAAATCGATACGCTTGGCCATATCAAAAATTGATTTAAAATTGCCGTCTTTTCGTTTCAGCACAATTGTTTCTACGGCATTTGCACCTACCCCTTTTACAGCACCCATACCAAATCGAACCGCATAGTTTTCATTTACTGTAAATTTATAAAATGATTCATTTACGTCGGGTCCTAAAACTTGCAGTCCCATACGTTTACATTCTTCCATAAAAAACGATACTTGTTTTATATCGTTCATATTGTTACTAAGTACTGCCGCCATATATTCTGCCGGATAGTTTGCTTTTAAAAAGGCAGTTTGATAGGCAACCCAAGCATAACAAGTAGAGTGCGATTTGTTAAACGCATATTCGGCAAAGGCTTCCCAATCTTTCCAAATTTTTTCTAATTTATCTGTTGCATGTCCATTTACCTCGCCTTGTTCTAAAAACTTAGGCTTCATTTTATCTAAAGTCGGACGGTCTTTTTTTCCCATTGCTTTTCGCAAAACATCGGCATCGCCTTTCGAAAAATTAGCTAATTTTTGTGATAAAAGCATCACTTGCTCTTGATAAACTGTAATTCCGTAAGTTGGTTTTAATAATTCTTCGCATGCATCTAAGTCGTACGTTATTTCTTCTTCGCCATTTTTTCGTTTAATAAAACTAGGGATGTAACCAATTGGCCCTGGTCGATAAAGTGCATTCATTGCAATTAAATCGTCAAAAACAGTAGGCTTTAATTCACGCATGTACTTTTGCATTCCGGCACTTTCATATTGAAAAATACCAACTGTTTCGCCACGCTGAAAAAGTTCATAGGTTTTTACATCGTCAATAGGGAAATCGTCGGGATAAATGTCAATTCCACTCCGATATTTTACTAATTTAACGGTGTCTTTTATTAAAGTAAGCGTTTTTAATCCTAAAAAATCCATTTTAAGTAACCCTGCACTTTCAACTACCGAATTATCAAATTGGGTTACATATAAATCAGAATCTTTTGCAGTTGCAACGGGAACAAAATTAGTAATATCGCTAGGTGTGATGATAACCCCGCAGGCGTGAATGCCTGTGTTACGCAAATTTCCTTCTAAATATTTTGCTTGATTAATTGTTTCGGCACATAAATCTTTTTGTTTTGAAAGTAGTACTAATTCCTTTATTTTATCAAAATCTTCAGGGCGCAGTACTTTTTTAAAAGCACCTTCTTCTTCTGATAAAAACCGTGCTAAATTCCATTTTGAGGGCATCAAATTCGGTATCAATTTGGCCACTTTATCGGCTTCAAAAAGCGGTAAATCTTTTACACGCGCTGTATCACGAATGCTAGATTTTGTTGCCATTGTGCCGTAAGTAATTATTTGGGCTACTTGTTTTGAGCCGTATTTTTTGATTACATAATTCATTACGCTTGCGCGACCTTCGTCGTCAAAGTCGATATCAATATCGGGCAGTGAAACTCGATCTGGATTAAGGAATCGTTCAAAAAGCAGACCATACTTTAAAGGATCAATATTTGTGATGCCTAAGCAATATGCTACAACTGAACCTGCTGCTGAGCCACGCCCGGGACCGACAGAAACTCCCATATTTCTAGCTTCGGCAATAAAATCTTGTACAATTAAAAAATACCCTGGGTAGCCCGAATTAGCTATTGTTAGTAGTTCAAAATCTATTCGTTCTTGAATTTCGGGTGTCATTTGACTATACCTTTTTTTAGACCCTATATATGTTAAATATTGTAAATAAGCATTCTCGCCACGTTTACCGCCGTCTAGTACATCATTTGCATTTTTGAATTCGGCTGGAATTTCAAAAATAGGAAGCAGCACTTCGCGAGCCAAATCATAAATTTCTATTTTATCAACCACCTCAGAAATGTTTGTAATAGCTTCGGGTAAATCAGAAAATAATTTTTTAATTTGAGCACCGCTTTTAAAATAATATTCTTGATTAGGTAATCCGAAGCGGTACCCCCGACCGCGACCAATTGGGGTGGCTTGCTTCTCGCCTGCTTGAACACATAATAAAATGTCGTGCGCATTAGCATCTTGCTGATCAATATAAAAAGTGTTATTTGTTGCAACAATTTTTACCTCATGCTTGCGAGCTAATTTTATTAACGTATCATTTACTCTATTTTCATCTTCTTGATTGTGTCGCGTTAATTCGATATAAAAATCGTCGTTAAATTGTGTTTTCCACCATAGTAATGCTTCCTCGGCTTGATTTTCGCCAACATTTAAAATTTTATTTGGTACTTCACCATTTAAACTTCCTGATAAAACAATAATGTCGTCTTTGTACTTTTCAACTAAATTTCGATCAATTCTTGGTACATAATAAAACCCCTCTGTGTAAGCAATAGAAGATAATTTAGCTAAATTATGATAACCTTTTTTATTTTTTGCCAGTAAAACTATTTGATATCCATTATCTTTTCGGGTTTTATCTTTATGATTTTCACAAACATAAAATTCGCATCCTACAATAGGTTTAATAATTGTTTCAGGTTCCGGTTCACCATTTTCAAGAGCTAACTTGTTTTTGGCTTTGGCCGATTTATTGTGATTTAAAATATCGCGCACAAAATGAAATACACCCATCATGTTTCCAATATCTGTGATGGCAACTGCTGGCATTTTATTTTTTGCCGCCGCCGCTACTAAATCTTTAACTGCAATTGTGGATTGTAAGACTGAAAATTGAGTGTGATTATGCAAATGCACAAAATCGACATCAACTAGTGCTTTCTTGTTTTCAGATTTTTCTTTGTTGGAAATTTCAGGTGAAAACTTTACCTCATTTTTTGTGCGAATTTCGTCCGATGCCTGTTTTAAATTGATATGATTTAGACCAATTAACTGAATTATTTGCGGATTATTTTCATTAAATTTTTGATAATAATCATCGGCAACATCAAGTTCTTCTTTTAAAAAAACTTGCCGTTTTAGTAATTCAAAAAAGCAACGTGAGGTAGCTTCAACATCGGCAGTTGCATTGTGGGCTTCGGCAAAAGGTTGATTAAATAGGTATTGGTGCAGCTCGGTTAATGTTGGCAGTTTAAATCGACCTCCTTTTCCGCCAGAAAGCTTAAGCATTGCGGCGGTAACCTCGGTACAAGTATCTAAAATCGGCATGGAACTCATTGGTGATTTTATTCCTAAACGGTAAAATTCGCACCCCATTATATTAACATCAAAACCTAAATTTTGCCCTACAATATATGTTGCTTTAGATAAAGCTAAATTAAATTTTTCTAAAACTAGTTGTATAGAAATACCGTTTTGCAGCGCAAGTTCAGTTGAAATGCCGTGTATCCGTTCGGCATCATAGGGTATGTTATAGCCTTCGGGTTGTATTAAATAATCTTGATGCTCAATTAGAGAGCCCATGCTGTCGTGCAACTGCCATGCTATTTGAACTGCTCTTGGCCAATTGTCAGTATCAGATATGGGTGCTCCCCATTTTTTTGGTAGTCCGGTAGTTTCGGTATCAAATATTAAGTACATTCTAATAAGTATTTATAAGATTTAGGCTTTTACAGCCTATTATGAACTAAAAAAATACTTTCAAAAGTACATTTAAAAGGATTCTTTTTCAATTTTAGTTATTAACAAAATGATGTAAATAAAAAAACCATTTGATTTCTCAAATGGTTTTAATGTATATAATATAGTGTTTATTTAGTATCTACCTCTGTTTCCACCACCATTACTGTCTCTGTTTCCGCCACCATTGTAGCCTCCACCTTGTCCACCACGAGAATTTCCACCGCCGTTGTAACCACCTCCGCCACCCGGACGACTGTTGTTAAAACTTCTGCGTTCTCCCTCTGGTTTTGGTTCTGATTTGTTTACTACAATTGTACGTCCATCAACTGATGCACCGTTCAATTCAGCAATTGCTTTTTCAGCCTCTTCATCACTTTCCATTTCTACGAAACCGAAACCTTTGCTTCTTCCTGTAAATTTATCTGTAATGATTTTAACAGTACTAACTGATCCATATACTTCAAAAGATTCTCTTAAATCTGCTTCGTCAATACTAAACGGAAGACTTCCAACAAAAATATTCATAATTTAATTTTAAAATTCCTTACAAAGATACTATTTTATAATGACAAGATGTGTGAAATAATCATAAAAAAATCAAAATAAAAAAAATAATTTGGTTTCGGATCATTTTATAACTATTTAATATCTATAATCTTACAGCTAGTTTAACGGAATTTTATAAAAATTTCCTTTTTGAAAACCAACATTTTGACTACCACTAGGATTTACAACTTTACTTTTTGCGTTAAACTGAAATGTTCCTGTTATCGTTCCATTGCTATTATCCGTAATCACAATTTCGCCATTACTGTCCTCTACATTTAAAACAGTACAATTTGCAAAGTTATTACCCCCAGATATTGTGATGACATCACCTGCAAAATAATTATTTCCAGGCGATAAAATGGTTGCATTTGTTACTGTTCCTGCCGCTACCGTAGTCGCTACCGTTAAACCTGCTCCGTTTCCGGTGGTGGTAGTTGCCGTGCCAGATGACGCTGTGTAGGCTGTTCCGCCAGAAATCAAAGTTGACAGTACTGCCGCAGGCCCAGAAATTGGAGTTGTATCATAAAGATACGTTGACCCATTTTCTAACACTAAACTATGAGAAGCCTTATTGTTAACGTTCGCAGTACCTAAAACGTACTTTCCTACTGTGCTACTTGCCATTTTGAGTAGTATGCTTCCATCATCGGCATTTGCAGTAATTGTTACCACACCACTAGCACTTTTGGTGGCAATAATTTCTGTTGCCTTCCACACAACATTGTTTTTATTGGCTTGCAAGCCAGGATCACTAAATCTAACTTCGTTAGAACATGATATAACTACAAGACCCGTTACAAAGAAATATATTATTTTTTTCATATATTAAAACTATTTATTTATCTTGATAAAACACACTTTACTATTTACTTCAGACAATATTGATAGTAAAAATGAAATACAAAAATAGTTTTTTTAAACAATTGCGAGTCAATTTTATAAATAATTTTAACTTTAAACTATTATTTTTGTTTATCTGAACCTCAAACTTGCTAGAATAGAAAAGTTTCGTATATTTGCATCCTTAATTAATCGAGGTCGAGCACCTCACAATTTAATCACTAGATTATGTCAGTAAAAATTAGATTACAAAGACACGGTAAAAAACAAAAACCATTTTATTGGATTGTTGCAGCCGATGCGCGTTCAAAAAGAGATGGAAAATTTTTAGAAAAAATTGGAACTTACAATCCAACAGCTAATCCAGCTATAATCGATTTGAATATTGATGCGGCGGTTAAATGGTTACACAATGGAGCCCAACCAACTGATACTGCAAAAGCAATTTTGTCGTATAAAGGCGCTTTATTAAAACATCATTTAGACGGAGGAGTTAGAAAAGGAGCTTTGACTCAAGAGCAAGCAGATGCCAAATTAGTAGTTTGGTTAGAGTCTAAAAATGCTACTGTTGATGCAAAAAAATCAGGTTTATCAAAAGCACAAGAAGTTGCGAAAGCTACGGCTTTAAAATTAGAAGTAGAAGCTAATGCTAAGCGCGTTCAAGCTGCTGCCGAAGCATTAAAAGCTGCCGAAGCTGCTGTAGAAGTTGACGTTGTTGCTGAAACAGAAGAAGCGCCAGTTGCAGAAGAAGCTAACGATGCTCCACAAGCATAATTATTAGCAATATGCGTAAAGAAGAATGTTTCTATTTAGGCAAAATTGCAAAAAAATTTAGTTTTAAGGGCGAAGTACTTATTTACTTAGATACGGATGAACCTGAAGAATACCAAAATATGGAATCGGTTTTTGTTGAAATAAACAAAAATTTGGTTCCATATTTTATTGAAAACAGTTCTATTCATAAAAACGATTTTTTACGAGTTCAATTTGAAGATGTTAAAAATGAGGAAGAGGCCGACTACTTAGTAGGATGCGAAGTTTTTTTACCACTTGGTTTATTGCCTACATTAGAGGGTAACAAGTTTTATTATCATGAAGTAATTGGTTTTGAAATTGAAGACAAAACATTAGGGATTTTTGGAAAAATTGTTTCTGTAAATGACACAGCTGCCCAGCCTTTGTTTGAAGTTTTAAATGGTAATGTAGAAATGCTAATTCCAATGATTGACGAATTTTTGGTAAAAATAGACCGTGATAATAAAATTGTGTTGATGAATTTACCCACCGGATTAATAGAAATGTATCTTTAAAATTAGAATTTTTGTCATTATTTAAATTCAAACAATTTACAGTTGAACAAGAACGTTGTGCGATGAAAATTGGTACCGATGCCGTTTTACTTGGTGCTTGGTGTCCGGTAGACAACAATCCTAATTTGATTTTAGACATAGGTGCTGGCACCGGAATTTTGAGCTTAATGCTTGCTCAGCGCACTTTAGCTGAGCAAATTGATGCTATTGAAATTGAACCTAATGCTTACGAGCAGTGTACCGATAATTTTGAAAACTGTAATTGGAGTGATCGTTTATTTTGTTTTCATGCTGGTTTGGATGAATTTGTTGCTGAGCCTGAAGATGAATATGATTTGATTATTTCTAATCCTCCTTTTTATACTGATAATTTTAAGTCTGACAATAAATCACGTGATTTAGCTCGTTTTGAAGATGCATTACCATTTGCGGAATTGATAGAAGCCACTGCTTTACTCCTTTCTGAAAAGGGTTATTTTGTGGTTATTATTCCGTTTAAAGAGCAGAAACATTTTGTTTTGGAATGTGAATGCTTCGCTTTATATCCGTTTAAAATTACTACTATAAAGGGTACTTTGACCGCTGATATAAGAAGAAGTTTACTAGCTTTTTCGCGTGTAAATGGCACTTGTGAAGTTGATGAACTGGTTATTGAAAAGGAGCGCCACATGTATACAACAAAATATATAGCATTGACAAAAGATTTTTATTTAAAAATGTAAATTTATCGTTTCCTTGAGTTTGCAATAGGGATAGAAGTGGAAAACATTTTGATTTTTTTAAAGAAAAAATCAAAATTTTGGGAACGAATAGCCCGGCCGCTTTTTTCAGCGGATTGCCCACATAGAAAAGTATCATTTTCATAAAAATATAACAATCGTTGATGCAATAAACAAATATGTTTAACTAACTTTACACCCTATTTTGTAAACATAAAACAATTTCTATGAGACCTGATTTATTTCAAGCCCCTGATTATTTTAACCTTGATGATTTATTAACAGAGGAGCACAAATTGGTTCGCGACTCGGCTAGAGCGTGGGTGAAGCGTGAGGTTAGTCCGATAATTGAGGATTATGCGCAACGTGCTGAGTTTCCGAAGCAAATTATAAAAGGTTTGGGTGAAATTGGTGGTTTTGGCCCTTATATTCCTGAAGAATATGGTGGTGCAGGATTGGATCAGATTGCATACGGATTGATTATGCAGGAAATTGAACGCGGTGACTCGGGTGTTCGGTCAACATCGTCGGTGCAATCGTCGTTGGTGATGTATCCGATTTGGAAGTTTGGAAGCGAAGAGCAGCGAAAAAAATATTTACCAAAGTTGGCTACGGGCGACTTTATGGGATGTTTTGGTTTGACTGAGCCAGACCACGGATCGAACCCAAGCGGAATGACGACCAATTTTAAAGACATGGGCGACCATTATTTATTAAATGGTGCTAAAATGTGGATTTCGAATGCTCCTTTTGCAGATGTTGCCGTAGTTTGGGCAAAAAATGAAGAAGGAAGAATTCACGGATTAATTGTAGAACGCGGTATGGAGGGTTTTACAACTCCTGAAACACATAATAAATGGTCACTTCGGGCTTCGTCTACGGGCGAATTGATTTTTGCGAATGTAAAAGTCCCAAAAGAGAACTTGTTACCAGGAAAATCAGGTTTGGGTGCACCGATGCAGTGTTTAGACAGTGCTCGATTTGGAATTGCTTGGGGTGCAATTGGTGCTGCAATGGATTGTTACGATACTGCATTACGCTATTCAAAAGAGCGCATTCAGTTTGATAAACCAATCGGGGCTACGCAATTACAACAAAAAAAATTGGCCGAAATGATTACCGAAATCACCAAAGCACAACTTTTAAACTGGCGTTTGGGCGTGTTGCGAAACGAAGGTCGCGCTACAACTGCTCAAATATCGATGGCAAAAAGAAATAGTGTTGAAGTGGCTGTAAACGTAGCACGCGAAGCCAGACAAATGCTGGGCGGAATGGGCATTACCGGTGAATATTCGATTATGCGTCACATGATGAATTTAGAATCGGTACTGACTTATGAAGGAACGCACGATATTCATTTATTAATTACAGGTGCTGATATTACTGGTTTTCCGGCTTTTAAGTAATATATTATGTTTTTATATAATTTAAAAAAGAGTCTTGAAAAAGGCTCTTTTTGTTTATAGAATGTTGCGATTTTTAATTTTTTTGCTCAATTAGTTTTACTTTATTACTATCGCAGCCAATAATGAAGAATCGAACTGCAATATTATTAATTCCTACGTAAGAAATTATATCAGACCAAAAATCTACCTTATTTATAGTAAGCATCTGTTTATTTTAGTACAGTTGGGTCAGAAAAAGTTTCATAATGAATACTTTTTGCTGTTTTATCATTGATAATATATTTATTAGCTTCAAATTCAGTCAAAAAATATTTTACTGTTTTTTATATGCCTCGTTAGTACTAGTATAAAATTATTAAGTTTGATTCAAATTCAATTATACAACAATCATTTACCTCACGTTGCTTTGTAGAAAAGTAATTAAGATTATAACAACTAGTTTCAGGAAAATGTTGCAATTCATGAAAAGTTAAAATGCAATCTAAATTCATTTTTAGATTATTTATTTTAATATTACTATATAGTCCACAATAATCAGCTCTATTCAAATTATTAAGTGCTTACGCTGAAACAACCTCAACTGCTTTATTAATCTTCGCCACAAGTCCAACTAGTACTATACCAGGACCAACTTCGGTAAAAACAGTAGCACCATCAACAATCATTTGTTCCACCGATTGGCTCCATTTTACTGGCGCGGTCAGTTGCGTAATTAAATTTTTCTTAATCTCGGTTGCGTCACTAACCGCGGTTGCCGTAACGTTTTGGTACACCGGACAAACTGGTGTCGAAAAAGCGGTATTTTCAATTGCTAAAGCTAATTCCTCGCGTGCGGGCTCCATCATTGGCGAATGAAATCCACCTCCAACGGGTAATAATAATGCTCGTTTGGCACCTGCTGCTTTCATAGCTTCGCACGCCTTTTCAACAGCTACAAATTCGCCCGAAATTACCAGCTGACCGGGGCAATTATAATTCGCCGCCACAACAATTCCGTCAATTAAACTGCAAACCTCTTCTATTTTTTTATCTGGTAATCCTAAAATAACCGCCATAGTAGAAGGTTTTAAATCGCATGCTTTTTGCATCGCCAGCGCCCGTTTTGAAACCAACTTTAAACCGTCTTCAAAAGTTAATGCACCGTTGGCAACGAGCGCCGAAAATTCGCCTAGCGAATGCCCAGCTACCATGTTTGGATTAAAGTTAGCTAACGTTTTTGCTAAAATTACCGAATGAAGAAAGACGGCTGGTTGGGTAACTTTCGTTTCTTTTAGCTCCTCGGCGGTACCATTAAACATTATATCGGTTATTTTAAAACCTAAAATAGCATTGGCTTTTTCAAATAATTCTTTGGCCAAGGCCGACTTTTCATACAAGTCTTTTCCCATTCCAGTAAATTGGGCGCCTTGACCCGGAAATATATATGCTTTCATTTTTTTAATTTAGTTATGAAAAAAGTTAAATTGTAAGAAATTATTTTTAAACCAATGACAAAAATAGTATTTTTATAGTAATACACTATATTTTATTACTCAAAGTAGTACAAAGATTTTGCTTATTTATTTGTATGAAATGATAACTATACCTAAAAAATTAAAATTTGAAATATTTTTATTGTTATTTTGGTAAAAAAATAAATACAATTTAAGATGCATCGGTACTATTTTTATAAAAAAATAATTAGGAGACAACGATATCAAAACTAACATGTTGTGCATTCATGCGAGCGACAAAAACATTCGAAACATAAAAAGTCTATAAGATGATTACTAAGAAAAAATGCTGTATTTGCATTTAGGAATTGACAAAAAAATACCGCATTGCATTTTTTTGTATTTTTGATTATAAAAAACTGATAATCAACGACAATTAAAAAACGCAACTTTCAGAATTGCGTATATTTAAGATTTAGCGGCTATTATCTCGCAACAGAAACGTAAAAAATAAAGGTGCAATGGCCATCATTAATGCTTTTTTTGGAAAGAATATTTCGATTGAAAGATTAGTTTTTGGTTAATTCTTTTGGTTAAAATCTAAAATGCCGACCCGCCACAAGACATAAAGTAAAGCTACTTTTGCGACCAAAACGCAAAGCACAAATAATTTACATTTTAAAAATTAAATTGTATTTTTGTTAAAATTATTTCAAATGAAAGCAAAATATATAAATCCTTTTACAGACTTCGGATTTAAAAAAATATTTGGAGAGGAGGCAAGCAAACCGTTATTACTTGACTTTCTGAATGCTCTTTTGCCTGAAAATGACAGAATAGCAAAACTTTCTTTCAATAATAATGAACAACTTGGACAAACTGAATTTGACCGAAAAGCAATTTATGATATTTATTGCGAAAATGAACACGGCGAGAAATTTATCGTAGAATTGCAAAAAGCAAAACAAAATTATTTCAAAGAAAGAACCATTTATTATTCAACTTTTCCGATTCAAGAACAAGCTGAAAAAGGCGAATGGAACTATAATTTGAAAGCCGTTTATTGCATTGGAATTTTAGATTTTACTTTTGATGATTATGAAAATAAGCCTGAAAAAAGCGAAGTAATACATTCTATAAAACTCAAAAATCAAAACGGAAAAACATTTTACGATAAATTGACTTATATTTATCTTGAAATGCCAAATTTCAAGAAAACCGAATCCGATTTGAAATCTCGCATTGATCAATGGTTGTATTTCATAAAATATTTGGAAGATTTTCAAACAATTCCAGCTATTTTTAATGACGAAGTTTTTTCAAAAGCATTTGAAAAAGCTGAAATTGCAACATATGGAGCAATTGAACTTGATAATTACGAAAATAGTTTAAAATTGTATCGTGACCTAAAAGGCGTTATTGACACAGCGTTTGACGAAGGCAAATTGGAAAGTAAATTGGAAGGTAAATTGGAAGGCAAATTGGAAACTGCAACATCTCTAAAATTACTCGGAATAGAAATTGATATTATTTCAAAATCAACAGGTTTGACAAATAAAGAAATTGATACATTATAAATATTCCTACTTCCGTTAACAAAGAACTGTGCTTAAAAACAATTAAAATTGGAACTGTTTTTACTATTTTGTAGGTAAAACAAACACAATTTAAGCAACAATTCTTGGTCAGGTTGCGGAAAAATTTCTTGAAATTAATACCGTATTTGACTGACTATCAAAAAAAATCTCAAATTATAGAATTGTCAAGTGGTTTATTTTAGTTTTTTTATAAACTGACGATGACAGAAATTCACACTAAACAGTATAAATTTAAATACTTACATGAATAAAAAGATTTAAATGAAAATTAAATTATTTGAACCTGAAAGCGAAATGTTAAAAAAATACATTGATTTCTTTTACTTTATTAACCGTAACGAAGTTGAAAATGACGAATCATATATGGTGTTTCCAAATATCAAAACCTGTGTGTCTATTTTTGAAAAAACAGAATTAATTGTAGACGATTTTCTGATAATTAAGGAGAATAAAAGAATTGAATTTGTATCAGTCATTGATAATAATAATTCAAAACCCGAATTAGTTACTTACAGTGGCGCCATTAATGAAGTTTGTATTGGATTTAAACCATTGGGAATCAATCATTTTTTAATCAAGGATTTAGATTATTATTTAGAATCAAGAATTGCAAATAATTTCAACCCATATGACGACTATAAATCCGAAATGCTAAATGTTTTTTCTAAAAATACAATTGTAGAAAAACAAATAACTTTAGAAAAGTATTTATTATCAAAGTTCAAAAAATTTGAGCATCCGTTTCTTAACGCTGTTGTTTTTGATATGTTAATGGAAAACAATGGAAATTTAAATATTAATCAAATTGCAAAGAACAATAATATTACAGTAAAGACTTTGATAAAGCATTTCAACAGGCACATAGGAAAATCTCCAAACTGTTTTAAAAAAATTATAAGATTTAGAAACCTTATAAATAATTCTAATTCTAAAAATGGTAATGTAAGACTCACAGATTTAATATTAGCTGAAAATTATTTTGATCAATCGCATATGATTAAAGATTTTAAAAGCCTTACTGGCGAAACGCCAAAAGTATTTTTTACTAAATTAAGTACTTTATTTAATGGTAAAATAAATATATTCATTCAATAATAACGGTTAATTTTTTACAATTTTTTTATACTATTCTGATTTAATTTTGTAAAATAATATAAATAAAAAACTATGAAAAAAATGACATTTTTAGCATTAATTGGTACAGTTTTTAATGCATATGGGCAGAAATACGAAGATTTTATAAAAAAAGCCGATTCATGCTATGAAGCAAAGAGTTATAAACTTTCAACAAATTATTTTAAAAAAGCAATTACGTTGAAACCAGAATCAAAAAAGAATTTTTATAATGCCTGTTGCGCCGCATCACTAGCACACGACACAAATAATTCATTAAAATGGTTGGAAATCGCAATTAATAATGGTTTTGACTATTTGGATCATATAAAAACCGATTCAGATTTAGACAATATTCGAAAAGAAAAAAAGTTTATAAAATTAATTGCAGAATTGCAGAAAAAGCAAGAAATAGCCGAATCAAAATACGATAAACCACTACAGAAACAATTACTAACAATTCGTGACGAAGACCAAAAATATAGAATGCAAATGAACGACATTCAAAAGAAATTTGGACAAGATTCAAAAGAAATGAACGACCTTTGGAAAATCACCAATAAAACCGATTCAATAATGTTAATAAAAGTAAAAAAAATATTAGATGATAGCGGTTGGGTCGGAAGAGATAAAGTTGGTGAGCAGGCAAATAGTGCATTGTTTCTTGTAATTCAGCATGCAGATATAGAAACACAAAAAAAATATTTGCCAATGATGAAAGATGCGGTAAAAAAAGGAAATGCGGCCGCAAGTGCATTAGCATTATTGGAAGATAGAATTGCACTAAGAGAAGGGAAAAAACAAATTTACGGAAGCCAAATTGGCACAAATTTAACTACAAAAATCAACTATGTTGCGCCATTAGAAGACCCAGATAATGTTGATAAAAGAAGAATTGAAGTTGGATTGGAAACTTTAGCGGAATATGTAAAAAATTGGAATATTATTTGGAATGTTGAACAATATAAAAAAGATTTGCCAGAAATTGAAGAAATGAGAAAAGCGAAAAAATAAAGACATAACGTATCCAAAAACTGTGCTAAAAACCAATAAAATACGGTTTGTTCTTGCCATTTACTTACTGCAAGTTTCTTCTTAAAATAGATTACTAAAAAAATCTACGATATATACAAACAATCTCAAAAACCACAAGCATACGATACAATAAACCAAAACAATATCAGTTTGGGTTTATTATTTAATTGATTTTTAATCTAAGAATCTGTTATTCAATTTCAGAAATCCGTAGTGTATTTACCATTCCTTTGTTAGCTACAGGCATTGCAGCCAAGTTAATAAGCATATCGCCTTTTTTTACAAATCCTTTTTGCTTGGCTATTTCATTAATATGATCAACGGT
>JAYVGC010000120.1:0-6996 GCA_043772535.1 Flavobacterium sp.
CTTAAACGAGTTCGTTTACAAGCTTAATAGAAGGTATTTTGAAGAAAAATTATTCGATAGACTAGTAATAGCAAGCATTACGGGGTTATGACTAAAAGCGGATAATTAAAAAAAAACGTAGCGTTACCAGGTTAAATTTAATATTTTTTACTAGTTCTTTGCTTAAAAATAAAAGTTGTATTTTTAACTTAAGGCATATTTTTTAAATGCAGTTTAAAAAAAGGAGCGTTTGAAATAAATGATTAGCGCTCAAGTGTATTCAAAAAAGTACTACTTATTGCAAAAAAATATTTGAGAAGAAGCGAATGCAGTACATTTGTTCGGAAAAACCTTAAAAATAATCCGCTCAAAATTATTGTTGTTATTTTAATACGCTTTTTAAAACTCTTTCAAAAATTGCAATAATGCAATCCATGATCGTTTTTCAGCTAATTCATTATAAGCTGCTCCCTTAGTAGTATCGGTACCTGCATTTTTATCAGTAAAAGCATGCACGGCATTAGCATAATACACCATTTGCCAGTCTGCTTTGGCAGTTCGCATTTCTGTTTGAAACAATTTAATCTCAGCTTCAGGAACATATGGATCATCGGCACCGTGTAAAATTAAAATTTTGGCTTTGATAGGTTCAATAACTCTTTTATCATCGCGTGACAGACCACCGTGAAAAGAAACAACTCCCTTTACGTTGCTGTTAGAACGAGCAGCTTCAATTGCTCCAGTTCCTCCAAAGCAGTAACCCATAACAACAATATTATTAGAATCTGCACCTTGTTTAATCAATTCATCAATAGCTAATTGAATTCTTTTTTGATACTCATAAATATTTTTTTTATAAAATCCGGCTTTTTGTCCCGCTTCTTTTGTACTAGTTGGATTGTTTCCATCGCCATAAATATCTGCTATAAAAGTTTTATAACCCAAATAAGATAATTCTATTGCAGTTTCTTTCGCATGCGCATCGATGCCCATCCAAGCGGGTAATATTAAAACCGAAACTGTGGATTTTATCTTTTTTTTAGGATAGGAAACAAAACCAGTTAATTTTTGCTCCTTATCTAAATAAGAAATAGGTTGTAATTGCGCCAATATAGTAGAAGCAAAAAATAATGCAAGTAGTACTGAAAGCTTTGTTTTCATGATTGATTAGTAAAAATTTATCAAATTTATGCAATTAACAAACTACTTTTATATAAAAATACTCAAAATATAGTAAGTAATCATTGCAATAATGCCGGATACCGGAATTGTTAATATCCAGGCCCAAATTAAGCTGACTGTAACTCCCCATTTTACAGCAGAAACTCTTTTTGAAACACCAACACCTATAATTGACCCTGTGATTGTATGCGTAGTCGAAACAGGGATTTTAAAATGTTCGGTCATAAAAAGTGTTAAAGCACCAGCTGATTCGGCAATAACACCCTCAAATGCTGTTACTTTAGTTATTTTTGACCCCATTGTTTTAACAATTTTCCAACCGCCACTTAATGTACCTGCAGCAATTGCAGAATAACATGCTAATGGGATCCACTCAGGCATTTGACCAGCAATTTCCGCACCATTTGCATCTTTTGAAGGCAAAACTACGTGCAACCAACTAGGTAAACTGTCAATTGTTAATCCTTTTGTGTGAATATAAACGGTAACAGCTGCTGCGATAATTCCCATAACTTTTTGCGAATCATTGCCGCCATGTCCTAAACTAAAAGCTGCTGACGAAAGTAATTGCATCTTTTTTAAAGTATATTCCGACCTGGATAAAGATAAACTGCTAAAAATTAAACAGAAAAAACAAATACTATAAATAATCATGCCTACTAAAAGCCATTTAATATTTGACGGCTCGCAAACTATACTCCAAAAATGAGACTCAAATCGGGGTTTTATAATGTGTTCAAAACCAATCATTTGCTTATTTAAAAATAAATAAACCAAAAGCATCACTACAACTGTCAATAATTTTGGATATATTTTTTTTTTCGACGAATACATAAGCCAAAGGGACATTATATAAGACAGAAACATCCCAATTATTGGCGCTAAAAATATAAAACAAATAATAACCAAAACTCCCGACGGAAAACCACCCGTATCACTTGGCTTATACCAATTTACAACATGAAAGCCAGCATGAGCTATTGCGGCACCAGCAAAACCTCCAATTAAAGTATGTGAAGATGACGATGGAATTCCGCGCCACCACGTTAGTAAATTCCAAATAATAGCAGCTATAACACCAGCTAAAATAACGGTAAGGTTTATATTCTCGGTTTTTGCAGTTTTTGCAACCGTATCCGCTACTCCAAAGCCAAATACCCAATACGCTAAAAAATTAAAAAACGCAGCCCAAAGCACAGCCTGAAAAGGAGTTAAAACCTTAGTAGCTACGATAGTCGCAATTGAATTAGCAGCATCATGAAAACCATTGATGTAATCAAAAACTAACGATAAAATTATAATAACAAGTAATAAAGTCATGCGATACGTTTTATAATTACGAGTGTTTAACTGAAATTTGTTCTAAAACGTTTGACACGCTTTTACATTTATCTGATGCAGATTCTAACGCTGATAGTACCTCTTTATATTTAATAATATTTTTAGCATCTACTTCGTTCTCAAATATATCTGCAACCGCTTTGTCAAAAACTGCATCTGCTTTGCTCTCTAGTCTATTAATTTTTATGCAAATTTCGCCAATAGATTTTAAATTATCTAAATTATGCAATTCTTGCACTGCTTTGCCAATTAATTGACATGCTTCTAAATTAATTTCCGTTAATTTCCGTATCGATTTAGTAATTTTTTCTACTTGATATAATCGCATTTTGCTTGCTGCAGAATGCATATAATCCGCAACATTATCTATTGCTTTAATTAGTGAATGAATATCTTCGCGATCAAAAGGAGTAATGAAATTTTTACTTAATTCTAAATGAGTTTTATGCGTAATAGTCTCGATTGCAATTTCCAATTCCTCGATTTTTCGAAAGTAATCATCCCGTTCTAATTTTGGAGCATTTACCGCGTCATGAAGCGTTTCTGCCAAAACAATTAAATTAGACGATGCTTGCTCAAATAAAGGAAAGAAAATTTTATCTTTTGGAACTAAAAACTGAAAAAAATGATTTAATGTCATTGGTTTTAAAATCTTAAATTATTGTGCAAATGTACTTTTTTAATGTTAAGAGAATATTAACTTTAAAAAAGTAAATCGCAATTGAAGTATCTTTTTTTGTGACCGATAATTTAAATCAATTTTGTATTTTAGCGCTCTAAAAATAAATAGTAAAATGGATATCAACTTCAATAAAAATGAAGATTATAATAAACTTTTAGTTTCAAATTTAATACAAAATTTTGCAAAAGTAAAATTAGGTGGTGGCGAAAAAAGAATTGCAAAATTGCATGCCGAAGGAAAAATGACAGCGCGAGAGCGAATAGATTATTTGCTAGACGAAAAATCAAAATCGATAGAAATTGGTACTTTTGTTGGCGACGGCATGTATGCTGAGCATGGTGGCTGCCCTTCGGGTGGCGTCGTTGTAAAAATAGGTTATATATCAGGAAAACAATGTATTGTAGTTGCTAATGATGCCACAGTAAAAGCAGGCGCTTGGTTTCCTATAACAGGAAAAAAGAACCTACGAGCACAAGAAATTGCCATGGAAAATCGACTTCCAATAATTTATTTGGTAGATTCAGCTGGAGTTTATTTGCCTTTACAAGATGAAATTTTTCCAGATAAAGAACATTTTGGACGTATTTTTAGAAATAATGCCCTAATGAGCAGTATGGGAATTACGCAAATTGCAGCTGTTATGGGAAGTTGCGTTGCCGGTGGTGCTTATTTACCAATTATGAGCGACGAGGCTATGATTGTTGATAAAACAGGTAGTATTTTTTTGGCAGGAAGTTATTTAGTGAAGGCTGCAATTGGTGAAACTATCGACAATGAAACACTTGGAGGTGCAACCACACATTGCGAGATTTCGGGTGTAACTGATTATAAGGCAAAAGACGATAAAGATGCTTTAAATAGAATTAAAAGTATTGTCGGAAAAATTGGTGCTTTTGACAAAGCTGGTTACAACCGAATTAAAACTGAAAAACCTGCATTAAATGAGCAAGATATTTTTGGAATTTTGCCAAAGTCACGTGCCGATCAATACGATATGTATGAAATTATTAAGCGATTAGTAGATAATTCTGAGTTAGACGAATATAAACCAGATTATGGAAAAACACTAATAACGGCCTATGCTAGAATTGACGGCTGGGCTGTTGGAATAGTTGCCAACCAACGCAAAGTTGTTAAAAATGGTAAAGGTGAAATGCAGTTTGGTGGTGCCATTTATTCTGATTCAGCAGATAAAGCCACGCGATTTATTGCCAATTGTAATCAAAAAAAAATTCCATTGGTTTTTGTACAAGATGTAACCGGCTTTATGGTTGGTTCTAAATCGGAACAAGGAGGAATTATCAAAGATGGTGCAAAAATGGTTAATGCTGTTTCTAATTCGGTGGTGCCAAAATTTACGGTTATTGTAGGAAATTCGTATGGTGCAGGAAATTATGCTATGTGCGGAAAAGCGTATGATCCTCGATTGATTTTTGCCTGGCCAAGTGCTGAACTGGCCGTAATGGGTGGTACACAAGCCGCAAAAGTATTAGCGCAAATAGAAGCATCTTCACTAAAAGCAAAAGGGGAAGTAGTGGATGAAATAAAAGAAAAAGAATTGTTTGATAAAATAAAAGCACGCTATGACGCACAAATTTCACCTTATTATGCGGCTGCAAGGCTTTGGACCGATGCAATTATAAACCCCTTAGATACCAGAACTTGGATATCGATGGGAATTGAAGCTGCCAATAACGCTCCTATTGAAAGGAAATTTAATATGGGCGTTTTGCAAGTTTAGAAGTAAAATGTAAATCGATTTGTATTTTTGATTCAAGCACAATCAGGCTTTTTTAGCAAGTAACGAAAGATGCATGCAGAAACCCAAAAGGCGATTGCAAGAAAAAAAGCGGACTTAAAGTCCACCTGCCATTAGTGAACGTTCACAAATTCCAACTTTTGTTGAATATTTGGAAGGATATGTAAACACGATTGCCATTAGCAACCATCGCATCAAAGCAATTGATGCGAAAACAGTACCCTTTGATTATAAATAGTGGTGAATTGCTGGAGCTAAAAAGCAAATAGATACGTACTCATACGGCATTTATCAGGCGTTTTTCATTGCATATTTTGCCTAAGAGTTTTGTAAAAATACGGCATTATGGTTTTTTTAGCAGCACTTAAAAAACGAAACAAGCTCAAGCTTTTGCAAGAAGAACTAAAAGTAAAAATTTTAGAAAAAACACAAAAAAAACTTTTTACACCAAAATGTTTGTGTTGCAAAATAGGCAATTTACACCGAATAGCAGTTTTTGACCAGTGTGGTTCGCCGTCTTGTTATCTTGGCGGTAGCCAAAATTTAAGTTTCTGTAAAAATTAAATTATGGGCAAGGGTGTTTACGCCCCAATGTGAAGGAAAACACTCCATAAAACAAATTGAAACTACTTTAAAAAAAGAGGACTCTAAATCCTCGTGTTATTCTCTCTTTCCTATTTACGAAAACTCCATAAGAGTTGCCTGAAGTGTAATCGGTTCCGTTCAACGCGGGTTTCATTGCTAGGCTTACAGCCGCAACTAAACCCTAGCTGTTAACTGCCGTTTTTTTTCTTCATTATTTTTAGTAGTTCAAACAATCCTTTTTGACACTCTTTTGTTGCACAATTTATTTGTATAATAAATGCTTTTTTTTTTGATTTTGTCAATTTGAGTGTAACAAAAAAAAGTGCCATCTGAACCTGCGTGTTCTGATATTTCTCTCTTTTCATCTTTTACGTTTCCCCAACCAATCGAGTATTCTTTTTTGCCGTAATGCAAATAATCATAAGTTTCAGATTTCAGGAAATTGTCTTTTCCTTGTAATCCAATAAGATTTAATTGTATAAATTTTGCATAATCATTTAATGGCATACTTAAATCTCCTGCAGGTTCGGCTAAACTTAAATCGTATTTTGTTTTTGGTGAAAGTGATTTTAAAGTATCATTTTCGATCCAATGTCCCCAAGGTTGATTTATTTCAAATCGATTTGGCCAACCAAACTTATAATTTAGTTTTAATTTTTCGTTTAAAACTAAATTTACTAATTCCTCCCAAGTCGTTCCACTAACTTTTTCAATCATTAAGGTTGCAATACTATAACCTGCATTTGAATAATTAAAAGTTTTATCATTAAGTTCTACAGGTTTGTTTTTTAAAAGATATTTACAAAATTGCTTCCTTTTTTCTGATTTCGTACCAACAAATTTTGGAAGTTTTTTATACTCATTTCCATTTGTAAATGGTTGTATTCGTGCTCGATGTGATAATAAATCTTCTAAAGTTATATTGTAAAATGCTTTATTACTTTTGTTTTTCCATTTCGGAAATAAGTTAAAAAATTTCGTTTCCCAATTGATTTTTTTCTGCTCAACTAAATATGCACAAATAAATCCTGTAATTGCTTTTGCGTTTGAACCCAAATGAAAATAATCATTTATTTTGGCTTCATCCTCTTTCTTTTTTGACTCTATTTTGTGAAAACCAAGAGTTTGTATTTCATTTATGCTGTCAACTGAAACAATAGCAAATGCAATTTCTGGAATTTTATATTTCACTCTTATACTGTCAGCAATTTTATTCAAATTTTGACTGTAAACACTAAAAGTATAAAAAATAAAAAATATCAAATAAATTTTTCTCATATCGTTTTCGGTTCTCGTAATATGGCAGTTAAAGTCTCGTGGCTTGGCGTCAGTTGGGGATTTGGTTAGCCAAATGTATAAATTAAAGACCGAACTTCCAAGTACAAAACCAACCTATGAGTTTGCCTAAAACCCCACCCGAGCCTGCAAGAGCGAACAGACGAAGTAATTGTGCCAAGCATCTATGTAA
>JAYVGC010000121.1:0-2881 GCA_043772535.1 Flavobacterium sp.
ATGAAATTAATTAACTTCATTTTCGGACTTTTTTATGCTGTTAATTTTATGCTCAAATTGATGAACTGGGTGTAAAGTTTAATATAGCAAGAGGGAACACCGCTAAAGCGAATGTTCATTTATAAAGTGCTGATTTTAAGTATTTTGTAAATTTATAAAAAATAAAAAAGACGTTTATTGTACGTCTTTTTTAGTATAAGTATTCATATATCAGTTTATTAAGTTTTAAAATATAGACGTCAACGACCTGCCGTCGGGGCGACTCACAAAACAAAGCGAACCCCTAAAATTTTTATAAATAGGGGTTCGCTTTGTTTTGTGAGTGAATTTTTAATCCTCTATATTTTCTATAAATTTTCGATTAGTAATTGCGAGTAGAAGCATTTCCATTTGGCGTTCCTTACTGGTCATAGATTTTCTATAATATTCTAAATCGCTCAAAAGAATTTCAGCACGTTCTTTTAAAAATGGATATTCAATTAAACGTTTTTGAAATTCAATATAATCATCTTTTGTAAACTCCTCGACAACATTGTCGGAATCACTCTCAAGATATTCGGATTTTAATATGTTTAGCATCTTTTCAGAAACTATATAAGCCCCTTTTTCCAAAGAAAAATAACTATTTAGATATCTCTGGACAGTTCTGTCTGAAACGTTTAAAATTTTTGCAACATCAGTGATTTTATACATATCCTTTTTTCTTAAATATTCCAGCTAAATAAGCGGGAAAGTCTTTAATTTCTCGCCCTTTTCTTATATCTTCTAGCATTTTATTTTTTTCTTCAGTAAACTGTTTCCAATACTTAACCGCCCACAGTTCCGCCAAGTCAGAACGCACTCCGACAGCTTCAATATTTGCTATCTTCTGAAGAAGTTCACCGTTTTTCTTTTGCTTTTCAATATCGCCTTTAAAATCAATTTCTAATTGAAGCTTTGGTTTTGAAAAACCACAAAACAGCTTTATTTTATCGAATGATCTACCTCTAGTTTTGATTAATTCATAATCAAAAACAATATCGGTATGCTCGTTTATTTGCCTTTTTGCTATATCTAAAACTTGCCTCTTTAAAGTAGAAAGTTCAGTATATTGTTCCTTTTCCTTTCCTTTAGGATCTTTTAAACCTAATATTTCTTTCAACTCCCCAATATCATAAGTATGCCCACCCGCAACTCGCCATTGACAAGCCAAAGAATACAATCTTTTAGCGTGTTTTGAAGTGCAACTAAGCACGGATTTTAATTCTAAAAGAGTGAAGTTATTCTTTAAATCGAAAAAATAAGGTCGAGCCGATTCATTTATTTTCATAAAAAAACTACCTGTACCATCTAAATACTGAACATCCGTAAACAAAACAATTTGACGCAATCCCTGAGGCATTTCAATTTCAAATACTCGAGAAAGAAGACCTTCGTTACCATCCTTTAATTGCTGATAATTCCACTTTCTACCAGTAATAAGTTCAATATCTTTAACACGAATATGATATTCTTTACCTAGCGCATCGGTTTCATCTAACGAAGCCAAAAGCATAAACAGAACATCTAATTGACAAGCACTAAAATCATAACGACCAGAAGTAATGGTATTATGCTGCTTAACTTTTAACTCAGAAGACTTTTTTTGTAATTCCATAACACAAAAGTAATTAAAAAAAGACTAACAAAAAAGACAATACAATTAAAAAGTCTTTTTTCGCTTATAAAAAGTCTTTTTTCGCTTATAAAAAGTCTTTTTTCGACCACCTTAACCCCTAATTTTATTGGTATTCCCGAGTGTCTAAATATATTTAAATTCTTTTAAAGTATTTAAACAGTAGCGTACGCAAGAAAATTTGCTTTGTTTTTTGGTTTATATTTGAATATTCCGGAGAGTTTTTGAAATGGAAAGTCCGAAAATGAAAACAAAAAAACAAAAAGAAAAAAAAGAAAAAAAAACAAACTAGGCCGGCCGGCGGATTTTCAAAAAGGGCAATATAAAGCATAAAAAGGCCTTAAATTCTGTTTTTCACGCCATTATTTATATAAATTAATAAAATACCAATTCAGTAAAAAACAAAGCCTTAAAACGTCTTAAAATGAATTGTTAATTTATCATTCAAAAAACACAATAATATAAAGTATTGTGTATCTTTACACAATACAGACACAGTATGATCAAAACAATAAAAAGTAAAGCTCTTAGATTACTTTGGGAAAAAGACGACAGTAGTAAACTGCCACCATCACAGATAAAAAAAATAAGAATTATTCTTGAAATAATTGATAATTTAGAGGAAGTCCCCGAAGATTTAGGGTTTTATAAAAATTTGAGACCGCATTTATTAGTTGGAAATAAAAAAGATTTTTGGAGTTTAGACGTTACGGGAAACTATAGAATAATTTTTAAATTTGAAGGAAAACAAGCATTTGATTTAGATTATTTAGACACACATTAAAAAAAATATGGAACGAAAAATGAAATACACGCATCCAGGGCAAATTTTGCACATGGAACTTGTGGAAGGAAGAAATCTAAGCATTAGTGAAATATCAAAGCTACTTGGAACTACACGATCAAACTTCTCAAACATCATAAACGGACACGCTTCAATATCACCTGATATGGCTTTAAGGTTAGAAACGGTTTTTGGAGGAAGAGCAAGTCATTTTCTTAATTTACAGATGTCCTACAATCTAGCAAAAGCAAAAGAAGCATTTATCAAAAAACCATTAAAATTGCAAGAATATAAAGTAATGCAGTAAAAATAGTATTTTATAATTAAATTAAAAAAAGTCCGAAAATGAAATTAATTAACTTCATTTTCGGACTTTTTTATGCTGTTAATTTTATGCTCAAATTGATGAACTGGGTGTAAAGTTTAATATAGCAAGAGGGAAC
>JAYVGC010000122.1:0-18916 GCA_043772535.1 Flavobacterium sp.
GGTTTGTATAATTTTTTTTATAATTTCGATACAATCATCTTGGTGAATTAAATTAATAGCACCATCTGGATTTGCTATATTTATTCTGCCTGATAGCATTTTAATAGGATGTCTATCATTGCCAATCAGTCCGCCAAAGCGCAAAATTGTCGTTTTGAAATGTGAATTGATTCGCAATATATTTTCAACATCTAACAGTTGTTTGCCGCTTTCTGATTCAGGATTACAACTTGTATATTGCGAAACTATACTATTATCATCCGCATAAACTGAAGTAGAACTTACAAAAATGACTTTTTTTACCGTCGATTTTTCAATAAATGGCGTACAATTGTGAATTTTTGACACAAAATTTTCTTTTTCATTGCCACGTAATTTTGGTGGAATATCAATTATTAAAATGGTCGAGTTTAATAAAAAATGCTCAAAGTTTCCTTCGATACCGTTCTCATCAACAGAAATTAGAAAAGGTTGTATGCCGGCACTTTCTAAATTAGAAATTTTAGTGGTTGATGTTGTAGAGCCTTTGATTACATAGCCGTTGTTCAACAAACTTTTTGCTAGCGGAAATCCAAGCCAACCGCAACCTAAAATAGAAATTTGATTCATAAAATTGGTATAGTAAAAATTAGATAAACATTTTATCGAGTAATTTTTTGTTCAATAACCACTGCATCGTTTACTACAAAAGGCATCGCAATCATGTTAGTCTTTCTGGGTGCTATTTTAAATAACGAATTGCTCAGTAAGTCAAACGACGATTCTTTTAAACTTAATTTCATTTTTTGTGCTTTTGGAATAGAAAACTGCAACGTTAACGGAATCGAATCAACCACATAATACGTCAACAATTTTTGTCCATCTCTTGGATATGCTATCGTTTTTGAACCCAATAATTGTAAACTATTGGCTTTTAAATTGTTAAAAATATCATTTTCAGGTGCAAAAATGTCGTACCGATTTACTTTTCGATTCGGAGTAATTTCAATTTTAAAAAAACGTTGCTTTCCAATGATACTATCTTTCAAAAACAAAACAGTTGGCGGCATAATGTTTACCAAAGGTGCTTTTTTGGTAAACGTAAACTCAGAATTGTATTTACTGTACATTGAATTGTTATTTAATTCAATTGCTTTTTTTGGATTTTTACCTAAAACAGTTTTTGTCCAAGCATCTAGGTTTTTGTCATAGGTTACCCAGTTGGCTTGTTTTGTGTCGGCATTATACACGTAAATTAAACTGTTTGGCTTTGCATGTTCGTTTGTATAATTTGAATTTAAATGTGCCTTTATAAAAAATCCTGTGGCAACTAAAAAACATAAAATAGACCAACTATTTTTTTGCGAAAAAGATCCAAAAATGGGTAACAACAAACCAAATATCAAAACGGATAAAATACTAGATACAAATACTATTTTTAACCCTAACCCAATTGGAAATAAAATTAAAAACGGAACTAAAATTACTAGTGTTGGTAGTGCCAAAACACAATTTAGCAACCAATGCGATTTTTGAGTACTAACGAAAACGCCTAGCATTAACAGGCTTGAAATGACGGGTATAATCAAAAATCCAGCACCTTGAAGTGTAACATAAATTCCCAAATTTAAAAGCAACCACATAAATAACGGTGCCACAGTTAGGTTCATTTCTGAATTTCGAATACTTGGTTTTCGATAAAAGAAAAAGCAAATAGCTAAAGTAAGGCTTATAAATCCAAAAATATAATCATGACCATTATACGGAAATCCATGCAAAATATCGTTGTATTGTGGGTAAAGTAACACTACTGCTTTCCAACCCAAAAATGTCATGATTCCAGAAACTACTAGCGCACTAAAAAACGGAATGAATCCTTTTAAAATTGATTTAAAATCTAAAGCACGTTTTCCTAATCCCAAAAAAATAAAAATTAATAATAATCCAAAAGCAATAATTAAAAAGGGTAAATTACACGAAAATTCATAACTAATAAATGCAAAAGGAATTGTAAAATACACCTTGTCTTGAGATGAATTTAAACTTTTTAAATCAGAATTACACAAGTAATTAAGTAAAGGCAATAAATACGATCCGTTATGGGCTACGCTTTTTGGATCTAAATTTTCGTATTTATCTTGCATAGTATGATAATTAAAATGGCTGTCGATAAATGCAAAATTAAATCCTTGAATTTTCCCTTGTTCTCTAAAAATGGTTAAGTCGGTATCATTTGGTAACAGTTTATAAATACTGTACATTAACGAATTTGAAGCAGGAATTGGAGTTTTGGCATTTGAAAACGCATCTACCATTTTGGCATTGCCTTGATTGGTTTCCATAAGCATATAACTTGGTCCTGATGAACCTCGAGCCTCAAAATTAAGCACTACGCCTACATTTTTTGCCCATTGATGTTGGGTTACAAATAGTGCTGCACCGTTTAAACCCAATTCCTCACCGTCTGTGAATAAAATAATAATATCGTTTTTGTGTTTGGTATTGTTGTGCAAAAAAACCCTTATGCTCTCTAAAATAGTTGCGATGCCCGAAGCATCATCACTAGCGCCAAGCGATGCCGAATGTGGGGCACTGTCGTAATGTGAAAGCGCTACTAGTGCCGATTTACTTTGCGTTCCTTTTATTTTTGCAATAATGTTTTTGGTTTTAAGTATAATACCATTTTCTGTAAAGGTAAACCCTTCTTGAAATGTAGGTTCTAAACCCAAATCTTGTAGTTCTTTGAAAAGATATTGTGCTACATTTTCATGATTTTTCGATCCTGCAAAATGGGGCTTTTGGCTAATTTGTTTTACTTTTTCTAAGGCCCGTTGGGTTGAAAATTCACTTAATGGCACATCTACATCGGCTGTTGAATGTGGCAACATAAAATAAAAAATGCCGAATAAAAAAAGTGATATAAGTACAATAGAATAAACAGATTGGAACTTGGTTTTCATTTTGTTTTTAGGTTAAATAGTTTTTTAAATATCTTTTTTAACAAGCATATAGTAATCGTTTTCTAGCAAAAGATACCCCTGATCATAAAGAAAATAATAGGTATTGCCGTTTTTAGTATTTAAAATATTAGTAAAATAATCAAAATCAAAGCCTTTACTAAACAGTTTTGCTTTGGTAGTTTTTGATTTTCCTTCGCTATTTAAATCGCACAAAATGCGATAATTTTTACGCAATTTGTTGTTCACATTGCGCATATAATTGGTGCTGTCTTTATTAATTTTGTTATTATAGGCATTTCGGCAGCCATCAGAACAAAACTTTTTGTCTTCGCGTCCAATAATTTTTTCATTGCATTCTGGGCAAGTTTTTGTCATAATTACAAGATTTTAAAAATTACCTTCATTTAAAAGTGCCAAATTAATATGCGCCAAGTGATGATTACAGTGCCACGCATACAAACCAATAGCTGTTTCGATGGAAACGTTTTCATTGCTTTCAGGATGATAAAATTCGCGTTTTAAATCTTGAGAATTTAAATTTTTTAAAAATAAGGACCATCTTTTATGCAAACCGTCTATAATTGCTATTGATGGTGCAATAACGTTATGGTTTGCGTCAATTAAATTTGCCCAAAGTGCTTCGTTATACGGATTAATCACGGGTAAAACTTGGGTTTGTGCTAATTTCATTCGTATATATGCGTGTAAATGACTGTCAGCGCAATGATGAACAACCTGTTTTATTGTCCATCCATTTTCGCGGTAACAATAATTTAATTGATTTTCTTGAAGCGCACTAGTAACTAATTTTATTTTATCGCTAAAACGTTCAATTTCTAAAATCCAAACTTTTATATGATTTTCGGTAATCGATAATGGTTTAACGAACGTTCCGATTGGATATTTCAAATTTTCTTGATTTTGCATTGTTAATTAACTTTTATAATTGCTACTGTTTTAATTATCGAGCTGATAAAATAATTATAAAACAACACTATAATTATGTAGCATTGTATCGATGTGCTGACTTTATAAATTTAATTACCATTATTTTTTTATAAATTATGTTTTCCCAAAAATAGAATAAGTCTGTAAAAATCAATCAAATATACATAAAAAAATCCAATTACAAACGGTTACAATTATTTACAACCGAAAGTAAGTGTTTTGCTACCGACTGCATTTTGCCAACCGCCGCATCTTTGCAGTGTTGATTTGATAGTCGAATCATCATAAACAATTTAAATATATACAAGCCATGAATGCATTAAAAAACAGAGTACAGTTAATTGGACACGTAGGACAAGATCCAGAAATTAAAAACTTAGAAGGCGGCAAAAAACTTGCTACTATAAGTCTAGCTACTAATGATTATTATATAAATGCCAACGGCGAAAAAGTAGAGCAAACCGAGTGGCACCGCGTTGTTGCATGGGGTAAAGCGGCCGAAATAATAGAAAAATTTGTTCAAAAAGGAAAAGAAATTGCCATTGAAGGCAAATTAACAAACCGCAGTTACGATGATGCCAGTGGTGTAAAACGATATGTAACCGAAGTAGTTATTAATGAAGTATTACTTTTATCCAAATAAGTATGCAAATAAAAATTTTTTCGATTCGGTTGGGTGATAATTTAACCGAAATAGACCAAAATAGTTTAAATGATTTTTTAGGAACGATTGTCTTTAAAAAATCGACTGTACAATTTGTTGAAGTTGAAAATCCGTTTTGGTCGGTAGTGGTGCATTTTGAAGATAAAGAATTAATCAAAAAAGAGGTCAAAAAACAAGATCAAAAAATAGATGTAGTTTTAAATGCAAAAGAAGAAACCCTTTTTAATCATTTAAAAACGTGGAGAAATGAAAAGGCTGTTGCGCTTAGTTTTGCACCTTTTATGATTTGTAATAACTCTGAATTAAAGCATATTGCAGTTTTACAACCAAATTGCATCAACGATTTAAAACAAATCAAAGGTTTTGGAGATTTGAAAACAAACAAATATGGTGATGATATCATTGCTTTATTGAATGCAGTTTAAAAAGGAGCGCCTTGGTTCAAACAGATAAGGGGAATTTTAATTTGTAAAAGCGGTAAAAAATTAAGTTTTTTTACCGCTTTTTTTTATCCTAAAATTAAATCAGCAACTCTAAATGTATTAGCGTGCGCTTCGATAATAGTTTTAATATCAGGCGAATAACCACCACCCATACTAACTTGTACAGGTATTTGATATTTATTACAGCGTTCAAAAACAATTTCATCCCGTTTTTTGCAACCATCAAGCGTGCATGAAAGTTTGCCTAGTTTGTCAGTAGCTAAAATGTCAACTCCTGCTAAATAAAAAATAAAATCGGGTTTTTGTTGTTCTATTAATTGGGGTAATGTTTTATTTAATAGATATAAAAACTGTTCGTCATCAGTAAAATCTGGCAAGTCAATATCTAAATCAGAAACTTCTTTTTTAAATGGATAATTGCTTTTTCCGTGCATCGAAAATGTAAAAACTTGGTGGTTGTTTGCAAAAATTTCGGCGGTTCCATTGCCCTGATGTACATCTAAATCGACAATTAAAATTTTTTTTGCTAGTTTAGAATTCAATAAAAATTGTGCCCCAATTGCTTGATCATTTAACATACAAAAGGCTTCGCCACGATTGGTAAACGCATGATGTGTTCCGCCAGCAATATTGAACGCAACAGCAGTTGTAAATGCTTTTTGGCAACCTAAAATGGTGCCTTGTGCAATGCGTAATTCGCGCTCTATTAATTGTGCCGACAACGGAAAACCTATTTTGCGTGCTGCTTTTGGATCTAGTGTTAGTTGCAACAAATTTGTAACATAATCTGGCGAATGTACCGATAAAACATGTTGTAAATCGCAAAGTTCGGGTTCAAAAAAATCGGTTGGCTGGGCTGTGCCTTCATATAAAAGTTGTTGTGGCAACAAATCGTACTTTAGCATCGGAAAGCGATGGCCTTCGGGCAAAGGATGTTTGTAAATAGAATGGAAGGCAATTGGTAGCATCGCTTTAGTTCTTACTTGTAATTCATTAAATTTTGAAATAATTCTAAAAACTGTCCCATATGATACCCATCAATCAAGCCATGGTGCGCATGAACCGACATTGACATCCATTTTTTATTGTGCTCTTCTGTTAATTTTCCAAAGGATATTTTGGGGCAACTGTCTGCAAATGTAAAACTACGCGCGTGTGAAAACGAGGTGAAATTAATCCACGGAAGTGTGCTAAAATGAATTATATTATCAGTTGGAAATTCGCGTGTAAAAAGTCCCGAAGTTTGCTTAACTCTCGCCGTTTCGTTGGCAACGTTTTTTGTAAATATTTGAATATCTAAATCAAATTCGATTAACGAAAAACCAAAAGTTGTATCTTCTCTTAATACGGTTGCCGAAGCATTTATTTTGTCATGAATAAAAACCTCGTTGTCATGAATTCTATATCTAAAATTTTCTATTTGATTTATACCAACCAAGGTTTTGTGTAGATAAAAAGTAAAAAAGGAAACTCCGATTTGCTTTGCTTTTGCATAGGCTTTTGTACAATCAATTTTAACGGTAATACCAAAAAATGGTTCGTCCATTTGTTTAAAAAACTCAAAATGTTCTTTTCTATTCCAGGTTTCTAAATTTAATTTTTGCTTCATGTAATAAAATTATTCTTGAATTTTAAACAATTTATCTGAATTTCTAATTTTAAAAGGAATTATAAATGAAATTTTATCGCCAAGGTGTGCTGTATTTAGTTCCAATCCATTAACCCACATTTTGGGAACAGTTAGCTTTTGCTCACCAGTTGTTGGTCCCGAAATAAGTACCGTATCGCCCACCGAAATCGATTGATTTTCAATAATAAATAACCCTACTTGCTGTTTTGAAAAATAGTGCTGCCCCTTACCTACTCTTACTTTTTTGAGGGTGTTTTTTTTTACTAGGTTTATTTCTTCTATTTGCGACTCATTTCTATTTTCAATTGCTACTAATTTATTTGACTTTCCTTTTCTAAAAGTCATATTTTCTTTAACGCGACCTTTTCGTAAATTGATCTGATCGACTAATGGCAATGAAATAATATCTTTGCACGCAATTGAGCAGCAATTCTGCATTTGTTGTTGGCACGAATCGCATTGAATAAATAATAAATGACACCCATCGTTTTCACAATTTGTGTGATTATCGCAAGGTTTGCCGCATTGGTGACATTTAGAAATGATATCACCGGTGATTCTTTCGCCCAAACGCTGATCAAACACAAAATTTTTACCAATAAATTTGCTTTGTAATCCCTCTGCTTTAATTTGTCGGGTATATTCAATTATGCCTCCTTCTAGCTGGTAAACATTTTTAAAACCTTTGCTTTTAAAGTAGGCACTTGCTTTTTCGCATCGAATGCCGCCAGTGCAATACATAAGCAGGTTTTTGTCTTCTTTATGTTGGGCTAACTGATTTTCTATAATGGGTAAACTTTCTCTAAATGTTTCGACATCAGGAGTTATCGCTCCAACAAAATGACCTATTTCACTTTCATAATGATTTCGCATATCAACAACAATAGTATCCGGATTGTCTAGTAAATCATTAAATTCTTTGGCTTTTAAATGAGTTCCAATATCGGTTACGTCCCATGAATGATCATTTAGTCCGTCGGCCACAATTTTATTTCGTACTTTTATGGTTAGTTTTAAAAACGAATGATCATGGTGTTCCACAGCAACATTAATTCGTATATTTTGCATAAAAACATAGGCTTCTAAAGTGTTTTTAAAAGCATAAAAATTATCTGCTGGTAGTGATAATTGCGCATTTATACCCTCATGAGCCACATATATTCTGCCTAAAACGTCAAGTACATTCCACGCTAAAAAAAGTTCGTTGCGAAATTGGTTTGGATTTACTAGATGTGCATAGGCATAAAACGACAAGGTTAATCGTTTTTTACCAGAATGCTCTATCAATTCGGCTCGCTCACTGGCGCTTAAAATGTTGTAAAGTGCCATATTATAAATGGTTTTGAAATGCAATTGATGTATTTTTATAAAAATAAGGGTTAAAGTACATAAACGGTGGCAAAGATAAGAAAAAAGATTTGTAGCGTTTTTAAAATATAAGTAGTTACTTTACTGCTACTAATTTATTTTTATGAAAAAAATAGTTGCCCTTATTAATGAACTTGAAGCAGCTGTTGCAAACAAAGATGTAAAAAACATCAGTATTAGCAAGTCGTCTATTAATTGGCATATTGATCATGTTTTGATCGTGATTAACGGCATTGTTAGCCAACTAAAAAAATCAAATCCTACAGAATTCAAATCGGAATTCAATTTAAAAAGATGGATTGTTTTCACAACAAATTTTATTCCACGAGGAAAAGCAAATGCTCCTAAAATAGTACATCCTGTAAGTGAAGCAACCACTGCGCAATTAATAGAAAAAATCGATTGGGCCAGAAAAAATATTTCAGAGATAGATGCACTTCATCAAAACAGTTATTACCGACATCCCTATTTTAAAGATTTGAATGTAAAGCACATAAAAAAATTTTTAACGGTACACACGTTGCATCATTTAAAAATAATTCGTGCTATTGTAAAACAGTGAATTTTTTAAAAACACTATTTTATTTTAAACTTAACGTATGTAATTGCCTTATTTTTATCTAAATATTGCTTTTCGTAAAATGTTTGAAAATCGGTCACTTCTTTTGGGCTGCCTTCGTTAACATATACGTTATGATTGGCATATAATACCTCATGACCTTCGCCGTGAAGTAGACCTAACGTATAACCATGCATGAATTCGCTATCTGTTTTTAAGTTAACGATTCCGTCGGGTTTTAGAATTTTTTTGTACAATTGTAAAAACTCAGAGTTGGTCATTCGGTGTTTGGTACGCTTGTATTTAATTTGAGGATCAGGAAATGTGATCCAAATCTCGTCTATTTCTTGGTTGGCAAATATAAAATCAACGAGCTCAATTTGCGTTCTGATAAAAGCAACGTTACTCATACCAGAATCTACTGCTGATTTTGCACCACGCCAAAAACGAGCACCTTTCACATCTATTCCAATATAATTTTTGTTTGGATTTTGTTCTGCCAAACCAACCGTATATTCGCCTTTGCCGCAACCTAGTTCAACTATAATAGGGTTATTGTTTTTAAAAAAATCAGTGTTCCATTTACCTTTTAAGGCAAATTCGCCACTCATAACCTCTTCTCGAGTTGGCTGAAAAACATTTTGAAAAGTTTCATTTTCTATAAATCGTTTTAACTTGTTTTTACTTCCCAAAATACTTACTTTTTAATTTAATAATTATTTGGTAAATTTAAGGAAATATAAAGAACAAAAAATAGATTTTACTTTGCTATCTGATCAATTTTTATGAATTATAAATATAACCTTTAAAGTAAAATACAAAATGCCAAAAAGAAACGTTCTGGTAGCACCACTAAATTGGGGGTTAGGTCATGCAACGCGTTGTATTCCAATTATTAATGAATTAATAAACGAGGGTTATAATCCTATTTTAGCGAGTGATGGAAGTGCTTTGGCCTTGTTAAAAAAAGAGTTTCCCACTTTATTGGCGTTAGAATTGCCATCGTATCATATTGAATATGCCAAAAAAGCATCAAACTTTAAATGGAAAATTATAAAAAATAGCCCAAAAACAATAATGGCAATTTTAAATGAAAAGAAAATTTTAAAAAAATGGATTGCAACTTATGATTTAAATGGTATAATTTCGGATAACAGATTGGGAATGTATTCAAAAAAAATACCATCTGTTTTTATAACGCACCAATTAACCGTTTTATCTGGTAAAACAACATGGATTTCGAGTAAAATTCATCAAGAAATTATTAAAAATTTTGACGAATGTTGGGTTCCTGATGTTCAAAAATCGCCAAATTTATCAGGAAAATTAGGCCATTTACAAAAAACGAAATTAAATTTAAAATATATTGGCGTTTTAAGCCGTTTACAAAAATTAAATGTACCAATCGTTTATCAAGTAATGGTTCTACTGTCGGGTCCAGAACCGCAGCGTACTATGCTTGAAGAAAAGCTTAAAGAAGAACTTGAACATTATCCAGAAAAAGTGATTTTTATAAAAGGAAAGATTGAAGCTGAACAAAAAACATGGCAAGATAAAAACATTACTTTTTATAATTTTATGCAAACCCAACAACTCGAAAAAACATTTAACGAAAGTGAACTTGTAGTTTGCAGAAGTGGTTATACCACAATTTTAGATTTAACAAAGCTTCAAAAAAAGGCATTTTTTATTCCAACACCGGGGCAGTTTGAGCAAGAATATTTGGCTAAAAAACTCAAAAAACAAGGACTAATTCCTATGGCGAAACAAGACAATTTTAAACTAGAAAATTTAAATGAAATTACTTTATATGCAGGATTACCAAAAATTGAAAGCAAAATTAATTGGAAATCGTTGTTTTTAATTTTTCGAGGGTGAACGAAAATTCAGATTTTTTACCAAATTCGCTTTTTACAAATATTTTTTCTTGATGCCCTTCGATGATGTGTTTTACAATTGATAAACCTAGACCCGAGCCACCCTCAGACCGGGCACCGCTTTTATCAACCCTAAAAAAACGTTCAAACAACCGTGATATGTTGTGGTTTTGAATGCCTTCGCCGTTGTCTTGCACGCGCACAATAATTTTTTGGTCTATTAAATCTTCAATCGATACCTCTGTCGTTCCGTTTTGTTTGCCGTATTTTATAGAATTTACAATTAAATTGGTAAGTACTTGCTGAATTTTTTCTTTATCAGCAAAAACTATAATTGGCTTGCTATAACGGCGGTCGAGCATTAAAATAATATTTTTTTTATCGGCTTGCATTTCTAGTAAATCAAAAACATTTTGAACTACCTCTAAAATATTAAACGATGAGTAATCAAGATTTAAGTCGCCCATTTCAAGTTTTGAAATCATATCTAAATCTTCAACAATATAAATAAGGCGTTCTACACCTTTTTCAGCACGTTGCAGGTATTTTTTTCTTAAATCTTTGTCTTTCATATCGCCATCCAATACGGTCGATAGGTATCCTTGAACCGTAAAAAGAGGTGTTTTTAATTCATGAGAAACGTTTCCCATAAATTCGCGACGGTATTCTTCCCGCACTTTTAAGGTTTCGATTTCGATTTTTTTATTGGTGGCAAACTTTTTTACTTCTCGGGTAAGCGTTGCCATATCGGTAGTAATGGGTTGGTTTATAAATGTTGACGAATCAAGCAGCGACACATCATCGTATATTTTTTTTACACCGCGGTAAATAAAATGTTCTACTCGATATTGAATTACAAAAAACGAAAATACGGCGACAATAAAGGCAAACAATGATACGAAAGCCCCGTTTAAACTATAAAAAAAATACTGCAAAATGCACACCAACCCAGTCGAAAACAAGGTTATATACACCGCCGATTTAACTGCAAACTTATATGTTTTTTTAAAATTTATCGACATGTAACGGTTGCACTTTTTAAAGTTACTTTAAATACGTATTAATTTTCAAATTTATAACCTACTCCTTTAATGGTTACAAATAGGTTTTCTCCTATTTTTTCACGGAGTTTTCTAATATGCACGTCAATTGTTCGCCCGCCCACAATTACTTCATTACCCCAAACCTTATCTAAAATCTCTTCTCTTTTAAAAACTTTGCCTGGTTTTGAAGCCAATAAATAAAAAAGTTCAAACTCTTTTCGTGGCAACACAATTTCATTGTTACCTTGTACTATTTTATATTCTTCTCTATTAATTACAATATCGCCAACGGTTAGGTTTTCTGTTGCATGGTCATCGTTTTTATAACGCCGCAATAAAGCTTTAACTTTACTTACCAGTAATTTGGGTTTAATTGGCTTTGCAATATAATCGTCGGCGCCGGCATCAAAACCAGCAACTTGACTGTAATCTTCACTTCGAGCAGTTAAAAAAGCAATTATAACATCGCTTAATTCTGGAATTTTTCTTATGTTTTCGCAGGCTTCCATTCCGTCCATTTCGGGCATCATGACATCCATAATGATAAGTTGAGGACGCTCTTTTTTTGCCACACTAATAGCCTCTTTACCGTTGGTGGCCGTTACAATTTTATATCCTTCTTGTGCCAAATTGTAACCAACAATTTCTAAAATATCTTGTTCATCATCAACCAAAAGTATTGTAACATCTTTTTTTTTCATACCAATTTATGATTTTATTATTGCGAATGTAAATATAGTATTAAATCTGTTTTGTAATTTATATTTTATTTTGATAATAAAAACTTAATCTCTTAACATTGTCATAATAGTAATTATACTTAATCATAAACAACCAATAACACCAAATTTACATTACCGCCTTTTCTTTGCATCAAATTTCATAAAACAATATAATGAGAACAACTTTTATATTTTTACTTTGTTTAGTTGCCGTTTCAATGCTTGGACAAACCAAAGGCACAATAACTGGAACCTTAACAGATAAAGAAAACAAAAACACCGCACTACCGTTTGCCAATGCTGTTTTAAAAGGCACAGGTATTGGTGTTACTACTACCGATAATGGTAAATATACGTTAATGGCAGTTGCAGGAACGTATACCATTCAATTTAGTTTTATTGGATATGAATCGTTTGAGGAGCAAGTTGTAATTACAGCAGGAGAAACTAAAATAATTAATAAAGCACTGGGTTCGGGCGGTTATAAATTGCAAGATGTTGTAATTCAAAAAGCAACATCCAACCGAGAAAAAGAAAGTGCCTTATTTTTAGATCAAAAAAAGGCTGTCGAAATAAAGCAAAGTATTGGTGCACAAGAAATGGCTCGCAAAGGGGTTTCTACTGTTGAGCAAGGTGTGGCAAAAATATCAGGCGTTTCTAAAGTTGACGAACGCGGAATTTATATTCGTGGTTTAGATGATCGGTATAATTATTTACAAATAAATGGGTTAAACTTTATACCATCTGACCCTAATTTAAAAACAATTCCACTTAATTTTATACCCACTGATATTGTGAGAAATATTGATGTCTATAAGACGTTTAATTCATCATTATATCAAGATTTTGCTGGTGCAACGATAAATATTATAACTAAAGACATTAGTTCTAAACCATATAGTAAACTAAGTATTTCCGCAGGTTTAAATACGTTAGCAACTTTTAATGACTTCAAATCTGCAACCGGTGGAGGCAATTTTTTGGGGTATACAGGAACTAACAGAAATCTACCTACTGTTTTTAATGAAAAAACCGCATTTGGTTATGAGGCAACACCCAAAGAATCGAAAGATTTATTTAATGCATCATGGAATCCAGATAGAACTAAAGCACCTTTAAATTTTGGCACTAGCATTACAAATTCTAACCTTTTTTCTTTAATTAGAAACAGAAAACTTGGCTATATTTTTAACTTAAATTTTAGCAATAATTTTTTAAGCCAAACCGGGAAAAGAAGAAACGTAAATTCAGAAGGAACTGCTTTTAAAGACTTTGATTTAACACGGTGGGAATATTCTACTCAAAAATCAGTACTTGCAAGTGTAAATTATAAAAAGACTGACAAGTACAATTATTTATTTAATGTGATTTATATTCAAAATTCAGAAAATACTATTCGTGAATTTCAGGGAGAAAATAGTGATTTCGTAACCCTTGATAAACCATTTTTTCTAAGAGATACTAAGTACGTCGAAAATACATCGGTAGGAATACAGCAATTAGGTACCTTTATTTTTAAAAATAAAAAACAAGTGTTAGATTATGGCATTGCGTTTACTATTGGTAAAAATAATATGCCTGATAGAAAGATATTGATTACCGAAGGAGTTACCGAAAATGCTAATTTTGTAACTTTTAATGGTGTTAATCCATTTCGATTTTTTTCTGTACTTAACAACATTAATGTCAATGGCAAGGTAGAATATCAAATTAATTTTGGTGACGAAGTACGAAATATATCTAAAAACACGATCCGTTTTGGTTATAATGGTGACGTAACAAATTTTGATTTCTTTAATAGAACTATTCGTTTAAATGGTGGTGCAAATTTAACAAGTACATCAATGAATACCGATTTGCCACAGCAATTTTTTGATTTAAATTTTGATAACGGTAATTTGTTTTATGCTAGCACCGCCGACCCTACATACAAAGTAGAAATTGCACAAACTATAAATGCTGGTTTTGTAAATTATACCAGAAATTGGGAAAATTTTACTTTGGATATAGGCATACGAGCCGAATATATGTTTAGAGAAACGAGATATAGATTAGAAACCGCAACGGTAAACTCATCATTACTAAAAAAGAAGTATGCACCATTTGACTTTAGCCCCGTGTTAAATTTAAAATATGCGTTAAATACAAAAACTAATTTACGATTTACGGTTTCAAAAACTTCTACAAAAGCAAGAGTAAGGGAAATTTTACCATTTAGATATCAGGACGGTGATGGTAACTTTACCATTGGAAATCCAGATGTTAAAAATACTCAAAATTACAATATAGATTTTAAATATGAATTTTTTCCGAAATCAGGAAATATGCTTTCTGCTGCTGTTTTTGGAAAGTATATTAAAAATCCAATTGCACGAATTGTTGAAGGGACATCAACCGGGTTTTTAGAACAGTATAATAATTTTGATGAGGCCACACTATTTGGTATCGAACTTGAAGCTGCAATTGGTTTAGATTTATTATTTGGCGACGGAATTTTAGCTAAAAAAACTTCTTTAAGTTTCAATACAATTGTAATGAAATCAAATGAAAAAGCTGACGCATTAAGATTTCCGCAACTTACTTCAACTTCAAGAGCATTGCAAGGGGCTTCTAATTTTATTTTAAATGCAGATATCACTTATGAATTGGCAAAATCAGAAAAAATAGAATCTAAAATATCTGCAATCTTCAACACTTTTAGCGATCGCATATACGGCGTTGGAAACTCTGGAGCAGCCGATTTTGTAGAAAAACCAATTAATAAATTAGATTTTACATGGAGAAATACTTTTAACAAAAAGTATCAGGTAAACTTAACGGTTAAAAATGCGTTAAGCAGTCAAATTTTAGTGACACAAGATGCTACTAAAGCAATTTCTAATCCAGCACTTTATAATAATACAAGTAGACAACTTGCGCAAGGTGTAAACGTTGGCGTTGAGTTTTCTTACACTTTTTAAAATCTTTTTAAATTTTTATATCTATATAAAGATGGGCAATTGCCCATCTTTATAATTTACAGTTTATTTACATTTATTTCACGACCAAATAACTGTTATATAACTATATGATAACTTCATCCACCTCAAATAAAATTAAATTTGTATAATATATTTAACTTATCTAATAACGTATAAAATGAAAACAAATTTTTTAAAAGTAGTAGCTTTATCTTTAGCAATTTTTGCTGTTGGATGTTCAAGTAGCGAAGATCCTATTGTACCGTCAACAGCAAATTTAGAAGGTTCAGTTTTGCAAGGGAATATAACTACAAATTTAAATATCCCTTCTGGTTCTTACACTTTAAAAGGGGTAGTTGTAGTAAAATCTGGAGCAACATTAACAATAGCTGCAGGAACTACCTTTACTGTATCTTCTGCTGATCAACTAACAGGAGCAAATTATTTACAGGTAGAACAAGGAGGAAAACTTATTGCTAATGGAACTGCAACATCACCAGTTATATTCACAGCGCAATCAGCTGCTATCGGGGCTTGGGGTGGAATTATAATGAATGGAAAAGCCAGAATTAACGTTGCTGGCGGTACAGAAATTGCCGAAGCTGGCGGGTTGATTTATGGTGGTACCGATGACGCTGATAGTTCAGGTTCACTAAAATATGTACGTGTAGAATATGCCGGTGCAGCAATAACTGGCGGAACAGCAGAATACAATTCATTTTCTTTTTTTGGACTAGGAACTGGTACAATATTAGAAAACTTACAAGCTTATAAAGGTGCTGATGATGCTTTTGAGTTTTTTGGTGGAGCAGTAAACGGTACAAACCTTGTTGCTTTTGGTTGTGAAGACGATAATATAGACTGGGACAGAGGATACAGAGGAACATTAAATAACATCTGGATTAAGCAACCATCAAATGGCGACTTTGGTTTTGAATGTTCTAATTTACCCGTAGAATTTAACAGTTCGCCTAGGTCAAATCCAACTGTTTCTAATGTAACAATAGAAGGGTCTGCAAATATCGCTAAAGCTGCCTTTAATTTTAAGGAAGGAACAGCAGGAATAATTTCTAATGTTGTAGTGACTAATGTTGGATTTGGTGTCGATATACGTAATCAATTAAATCAATTTCAAGATGGTACTTTGAAAATCACCAATGCTAAGATAACTTTTACAACTGCCTTAACAAAAAATGGTATAACTGGCAGTACTACAAATATTGACTCAATTTTTACTTTAAGCACTACTGCAACTGGAGCAAATACCATTCCTTTTACAACAGGGTCATGGGTTAGAAATTTATAAATAATATAATCTTTTAAAATCATAAATCAAAATCCCGAAATGTACTTTCGGGATTTTTTTATGGTACATTTTTAAGATTTATAAATTTTAAATAGCAGTGTTAATTTCTTAACATATATTTAATTCTATTTTAAACTAATTTTATTTAATAATTTTTAAATTTATATTATGATTTTAAACCAAAAATTATGAAAACAAAATTAAGATTTTTAGTGATTTTTATGGCATTTGTTGTTTCTTTGAACTATGCACAAAACAAATCAAATGGTACAATTTTAACAACAATAACACCAACGTTACTGCCCCCTGGTAATATTGAAGCTTTTCGATTTCAACCTGGAATAATAACTCAATTAGATTTTGGCACTACATTTAACTTTGAAGCTTCAAGTCAGTGGACGGCATTTGGACGGTTAACAACGCCAAACCAAACGCTTTATGGTTTTCGAACTCAAAGAGCGGGTCGTGGTTTAATATTCGGTTTTTCAGGTGCGGTTGAAAGCAACATTCCTACACTTGGTTCACCAGTAATTGAATGGATTGGCAACGGTACTATTGATGCTGGTGATTTACTTTTTAAAGCTGCACCAAGTGCTACATCTACAATATCAAATCAAATTTTTAAATTAAGATCAGATGGATCTGCTTTACTATCAGATAGTGCATCACTTTTTTTAAATGGCAGTCCAGGAACACGCTATTTTCCTTACGATAGCGATAATGCTTCATTAGCACCTGCACTAGAAATTTATTCTAAATCTCGAATTGGGCTTGTTGTTTATTCAAAGGGTTCGGCAGGTTCTGATAATTTTGCAGCAAATTTTATAAGTGAAGGAGCTTTTGACAATTGTATTGCTTTGACAGCTAGTGCCGCAGGTGGGGTTGATAACAGGGGTGTTAGTGTAAAATCAACAGGTAGTTTTGGTGTTGGGCGAACTTTTGGTGTCTCTACAAATTCAACAGGAGGTGTATTTAATTATGGCGTTTATTCTAAAGTAGGTGGAGGAAGCCAAAGCAATTACGGTTTGTTTGCGAATGTTGAGGACAATAACTGTACTAGTAATTGCATAAATTACGGATTATATGCGACCGCTACCGGTTCAAATGCAATTGCTGGATATTTCAATGGCAAAGTTTTCGCAACGAGCTTTACTTTAATATCAGATAAATCACTTAAAAAAGATATTAAACCCGAAATTTCTATTCTTGAAAAGTTACGAAATTTAAACCCAGTAACATACAAATATACTAAAGAAAAAAATGATACTAATTTGCAATTATCGACCTTATTACAACATGGCTTTGTTGCTCAAGATGTAGAAAAAGTGTTCCCTGAATTAGTTGAAGAAGTTTCACAACCTATCTTCGACGAAAATAATATGGAGGTAGGTTCAAAAATATTAAAAACTGTTAATTATATCGGTATTATTTCTGTGTTAACGCAAGCTATTAAAGATATTGCTACCGAAATTGATTTTTTAAAGGATAAAATTATTAACGCTGAAAGTTTAAAAAATTTAAGTACAACTGCATTAGATGAAAATAATAACAAAACGAACGGCTATTTTCTTGCTCAAAACATTCCCAATCCTTTTAACACGTCAACTATAATAAATTATGAATTGCCTGAAAACGTAGTAAACGCATCTATTCTAATTTTTAATTTAAATGGAGAAACAATAAAAGAGTATAAAATTAGATCAAAAGGTATAATTACAATCGATGCAGGTACATTGAATAAAGGAATGTATTTGTATTCGTTAGTAACGAGTGGAAAAGAAATTGCAACAAAAAAAATGATTGTATATTAGATATTACCCTTTGTTCTAAAATTAAAGTAACAAATGTAAAAATTTCTACAACTACCCAAATAGTTCCTGTTGGTGCAACAGCAGCTATAAGCGTAAGTTTTCCTGCGGGCCAGTTTGTAACAGGAACTTCGGCTACAGGAGCAATGTTAACGTCGGGTGCTTGGTCTACGGTTGGAACAGTAAACCTTATACAATAACATAGTCTTTTAAAATCATAAATCAAAATCCCGAAATGTACTTTCGGGATTTTTTTATGGTACATTTTAAACTATTTTCATTATCTTTGCTATGCTAATTTATAGAAATGAAAAAAAATTACTTTTATACCCTTTTCTTTTTTATATTCTTGACGGCAAATTTATCTGCTCAAGAAGCCAAGCTACAGCCCAAAACTAGCGACAGTATTGATGGGCTTAGTTTGTATCCTAACCCTGTAAGTAATGGTAAAATTTATATTGTATCAAAAACTGGCGAAGACAAAGAAATAGCAATTTTTGATGTTTTAGGAAAAAAAGTGTTTCAGTCTATTTTAATAGGTAAAGAGCTATATATTGGTAACTTAACACCTGGTGTTTACATCATTAAAATTAAAGAAGATGAAGCCACAGCAACTCGAAAACTTATAGTTCGGTAAACTACGCCTTTT
>JAYVGC010000123.1:0-2871 GCA_043772535.1 Flavobacterium sp.
ACGGTTCACCATATTGTTATCTTGGCGGTAGCCAAAATTTAAGTTTCTGTAAAAGTTAAATTATGGTAATGTTATTTACGTCCTAATGTGAAGGAAAACACTCCAAAAACCAAATTGAAACTACTTCAAAAAAAGAGGACTCTAAATTTTCTTGCTATTCTCTCTTTCCTCTTTACAAAAACTCCATAAGTGTTGCCTGAAGTGTAAACGGTTCCGTTCAACGCGGGTTTCATTGCTCGGCTTACAGCCGCAACGAAACCCTAGCTGTTGGCTACCGTATTTTTTCTTTGCTATTAGTTACCGTTTCAATTAATTTATTATTTCTGCTCCATTCACTCCACGAACCTACATAAAGTTTTGGAATTTCTAATTCGGCATATGCGATTGCCAAAAGAGAATGACAAGCCGTAACTCCCGAACCACAATGAATAATTATATTTTCAGTTTCAATATTTCCAAAAACTTTTTCATATTTTTGTTTCAGTATATTCGGAGGTAAAAATAAACCATTTTCGTCTAAATTTTCGGTAAAAGGAACATTTTATTGCGCCAGGAATATGTCCAGCTACTAAATCTATTGGTTCAGTTTCTCCATTATAACGTTTAGCATCACGAACATCAATAACAATATGATTTTTGGTTTTTGACACTTTTTCAACTTCTTCAATTTCCGCAATTTTTAATTTCCAATTGTCAACTTTATATAATTCAGATTTGTTGGTTATTTCTGGTTTTGAACTTAATGGAAAATTAGTTTTTTCTACTTCTTTAATTCCACCATTTATAACTTGAACTTTTTCGTGGTCGATGGATTTCAGCATCCACCAAAATTTAGCAGATGCATTCGAACCATTTTTGTCATCGTAAATTACAATATGACTTTTTTTAGAAATTCCAAGATTTGATAATGTTTTTGCGAAATTTTCTACTTTCGGTAATGGATGTCTTCCTCCAATTGAAAAATCACTTTTAATTTCTGCAAGTTGGGTGTTTAAATCTACAAATATTGCACCTTCTAAATGTTTTGCGTCATAATTTGCTTTTGCATTCTTTCCATTGCTAATATCAACAATAATTAAATTTTTAGATTTATATAATTTCAGCAATTCTGATGCTTGAATAAATGGACAAATATTTAAATTCATATTCTTGATTTTTATTTGCGTTTTGTGTCGCTCGAAAATGTAGCCCAACCCCTCACTATACGCAACTCTAAAACCACGTTTTTTTAATTGTCTATGCTTATCAACATTTTATAATCTGCATTACAAAAAACGCAATGCGGCGTATTTTTTGTTACTATTTATTTTCAAATGTAGTACTTTTTTCTTAGTAATCGTCTATCGACTTTTTATGTTTATAGTGCTTTTTTAGTTTATTTATATGAAACATCTACGTTTTGATTGACTTGTTTTCAAATCAAATTGTTTTAAAAAATACATAATTACGATTGAAGTGAATTACTTACAAGTCTGAAAGACGCGCTAAATGTATCGAGTTTGTACGACGAATATATTGCCAATCGTGGTCAAATACAGTAAGAATGATAGAAATATGCGAATAATAACCAATTAATTATTCTTTTGACGAGAAAATGAAATGCTCACTTTACGGAGCAAAACTATATTGGATTTCTGAAACAAAGCTACTACGAATAATTCAAAGTATAGTTGTTGTCAAAAATATTTTTTTAAAGCAAAGTTATTTACGGGTTTCTATTTCAAATATTTTTTTTCCATTTTCTCCCAGATAATGAGCTAGTAATTTTTCATAAATTTTGTAACCATCATCAACGTTGGTAAATATAATTAATCCTTTTTTTGACTTAGGAAGTATAAAAACAACTGTTTGAACGCCTAAATCTGCTCCACCATGCGAAAGTGCAATTTCTCCATTTTCGAAAGTATAGATTTCAAAACCTAGTCCGAAATGTTTTCCATTTTTGGTTTCAACTTGATTGGTTGTCATATCTTCAAAATCTTTTTTTGTTAACACTTCTCCTTTCATTACACTTACCAAAAATTTGCCATAATCTTCAATAGTGGTCAATAAATTATCGGCGCCGTTTGCAGTTTTAGTTTTTACTGTTTCATAAGCAATTCCTTTATTGTTATATCCAATTGCATATCTACTTTCGTCCGTTTTTCTGCTCCAAAAAAACTCGGTATCATTCATTTTTAATGGTTCAAATATCAGTTCTATTGCTAATTGGTCAAGTGTTTTATGAAGCTTTTTTTCTAATGCTTTTCGTAAATATTCCATTCCTTCGCCAGAATACTGATATTTTGTTCCAGGTTCAAATTGAAAATCTAATTTTCCAGATTTATTCAAATATCTCCAGTTTGGAAAACCAGTTTGGTGACTTAAAATATGTCTTGTTGTAAGTTTTTTTAAGTTTTTGTCGTTTGCAATATCTTGGTCAATCCAATATTTATAAATTGGTTCGTCTAAATTCCATTTTCCTGAACTTACCAATTTTAGGGTTACAATTGCTGTAATTGGTTTTGTGAGTGAAGCAACATTAAAAATAGTATTATATGGAGCAATAATCCCTTTTTTCAATTCTCCAAATACTTTTACTTGTTGTAATTTTCCATCGTTAATAACTCCAATTCCTAGAGTTGGAATTTTGTTTTCTATTAACCAATTTTCAATTTCGGTATCATTATCAAAAATTGTTGATTTATTGTTGTCAAGTTTTTTAATTTGATGGTCGTAACTTAATGATCTAGTAAGTTTCCAATCTCCGTTTTCTAAAAGCCAAACGTGTGTGAATTTTGCTGAACTGCCAAATACCTCTTTTCTTTTTTCTATAGTTTCGAAAAACTGATGAACACCAATTTGGATTGCGCCATAAAGTTTTTCTTTTAT
>JAYVGC010000124.1:0-18885 GCA_043772535.1 Flavobacterium sp.
GTCCAATAAATGGGATTGATTTTTTAAGAAGTTTTTTGATTTCTTTTTCAGTTTCTTTAATAATCAAATTTTTAGTTTTTGCCATAATCACTATTATAATATAGTCCAAAAGTAATAAAAAAAATCAAATTATACAAATTGGACTATATTATATTTGTGTTTGGTATTATAAAAATTTGGCAGACAGCTTATAAACTGTACTGCAGTTAGTAAATATCGATTTTTTTAAAGCTCAAATTTACTGCTTTTACATAGATGCTTCCCATAATGTAGATTTAGAGGCTTATTAGGTAGCTGGTTTTGTGCCAGAAAGATTTGTAATGTATGTAAACAGTTGGCTATTCAAGTTCAACACTTAGGGAAGCGAGCAGATGCTAGTAGAAATGCCTAAAAACACGTAAAAATCAATAAATATAAATTAAAAATAGTATTTCGGTTTAGAATTCTTTTAATCAAATTTCAAGAAATAAGGTAATTCCAACAAACTGCATTGTTACCGAATTAATACAAAATTAATTTGTAGTTAATACTAGTAAACATACTGCAAAAAAGTGTTTTTCCCCTTTTTTTTACGTTTTTTTCTTCTATTAACAAGCGTTATTTTCCTTTAAAAAATTTAGTGTTTTACCCAGTAATTTAAGTGATTAACTATTGCACCTTTGTAATGTTAAAAATAACAAAATTTATATACCTTAATAATTTAAAAACTATAAACATGAAAAAATTTATTACGTTAGTTGTACTTTCTTTGTTAAGTAGCACTTCATATTCACAAAACATGATTGGTTATGTTGATGAATATCATACTGAAAAAGAGATTGTAACTGCAAGTAAAAAAGTGAACTGTCCTAATGGTTTCATGATTTCTCACGATAAAATTATTCCAATGGTGATTATTTTAGATAATTCGATGACCTATAACGTAAGTGAAGGCATCTTTAACGGTGAAAAAAAATTATTAAATCAAAATGAAATAGCAATCAAACTACAAAATATGGTAACTGCTACATTTAATATTATTTCAAGCACCATAGTAGTTAATAATTATAAACCTTTTTTAATTGTTCAGTTTGAAAATAAAAAATCAAAAGGAAAAGAAACAATAATTGTACCGCTTATGGAAGAAAATAATTATTTAAAAATGCAAGGAACACCAGTTAAACAAAGTACTATTGCCGGAAAAACAAGTGTTATTGTATACGATGTAATTGAAACAAAATTGAACGATTACGTAGGTCATTTAGCATTATTAAAATAAATATTTTGGCTTTTTTGTTAGTTAAAACCTTGTCAATTAAATTTGCCAAGGTTTTTTGTTTTTTTATAAGTTAGCAATACTTCTAATTTCTTTAATAATTTTATTTGCCAATTCGTCAGCTAAATCCTGCGTTTGCGCCTCAGTATAAATTCTAATAATCGGTTCGGTATTGGACTTTCGTAAATGAACCCAATTTTCAGCAAAATCAATTTTCACACCATCAATTGTATTAATATGTTCATTGGCGTACTTTTGGGCCATCGCAATTAAAATAGCATCTACATCTATAGCCGGTGTCAATTCAATTTTATTTTTACTCATATAATACTGCGGATAACTTGCTCTTAATGCTGCAACCGTTTTATCTTGAGATGCCAAATACGTTAAAAACAAAGCAACGCCAACAATGCTGTCGCGACCATAATGCGACTCGGCATAAATAATGCCCCCATTACCTTCACCACCAATCACTGCATTTGTTGTTTTCATCAATTCTACAACATTTACCTCCCCTACCGCACTTGCGTTATAATTACCATTATATTTATTTGTAATATCTCGTAAGGCTCGTGACGATGACATGTTAGAAACGGTATTGCCAGGCGTTTTGCTCAAAACATAATCGGCACACGCAACCAAAGTGTACTCTTCACCAAACATTTCGCCATCGTTAGAAATAAAAGCCAATCGATCAACATCAGGGTCAACAACAATACCAAAATCAGCATTTTCAGCAACAACCAATTTACAAATATCACCCAAATGCTCTTTTAATGGCTCTGGATTGTGCGGAAAATTTCCATTTGGTTCGCAATATAATTTAACAACTTCAACACCCATTAATTCTAATAATCGAGGTACAATTATGCCTCCACTAGAATTTACAGCATCTACAACAACCTTATATTTTTTAGTTTTAACCAATTCAGCATCAACCAACGGCAAATTTAAAACTTCATCTATATGAATATCCATATACGAATCGTTTATTGTAACGGCACCTAAATTATCAACATCAGCAAAATCAAAATCCTCATTTTCAGCAATTTCCAAAATTAATTCACCTTCTTTACTCGAAAGAAATTCGCCTTTTTCATTCAATAATTTCAAAGCATTCCATTGCTTAGGGTTGTGCGACGCAGTCAATATTATTCCACCATCGGCCTGCTCTAGCGGCACAGCAATTTCAACAGTTGGTGTAGTTGATAAACCCAAATCAATCACATCAATACCCAAACCTAACAAGGTATTTTGAACTAAATTTTGAATCATAGTCCCCGAAATTCTTGCATCTCGTCCAATTACCACTTTTAATTTAGAAAAAGCAGTATGCGATTCAGATTTTGAAAATTTAGAATTTTTTAAAAAAGTTCCGTACGCAGCAGCAAATTTAACCGCATCAACAGGCGTTAAATTATCACCTACTTTGCCACCAATTGTACCTCGAATGCCTGATATCGATTTTATTAAAGTCATTTTATATATTTAAAAACATTACAAAAATTAAAAATAATAACAAAAAAAAGCCAACATCGGTTTACAATTATACAAATAAATATAAACCACATTTGGGCGTTACCACAAGGGTCGGGCTTTACATTTCAATCTTTTTTAAAGCAAAAAAAGCTTTAAAAAAGGATTTTCATTTCAATCCCTAACGCAACACTACTACCGTCAACCTCTACTAATTATTAATCAAAGCAAATATAAATAAAGTTGTAAAAGTAAAATGCTCAAAATGATAAAGTTTTATATATTTACATAAATTTAGTATCACACAACTTCCAATCACCAACTACAAATGAATTTTTTAGCTCATATATACCTTTCAGGCACTAACGATTTGATAAAAATTGGTAACTTTATGGCAGATGGCATTCGAGGTAAAGAGTATCTAAATTTTCACAACGATGTAAAAAATGGTATTCTTTTGCACAGAAATATTGATACGTTCACCGATGCACATCCCATTTTTAGAAAAAGCAAACACCGATTACATGAAAATTACGGGCATTACTCGGGCGTAATTATCGATATTTTTTACGATCATTTTTTAGCAAAAAACTGGTCAACCTATAGCAATGAATCCTTGACAGATTTTGTTACAAATTTCTATACTTTATTAGAAAATAATTTCGAAATTTTAACCCAAAAAACACAAGAAATGCTTCCTTATATGATTAAATTTAATTGGTTAGAAAGTTATCAAACGCTTGACGGCATCGAAAAAATTTTAATTCAAATGGACAGCCGCACAAAAAATCAATCAAAAATGAGGTTTTCAATCATTGAATTAAAACAATATTATGCTGATTTCGAATCAGAATTTTTTCTTTTTTTTGAACAAATGATTGGTTTTACCCATGAAAAAATAGCACAATTATGAAAAATATTTACGCACTTGTTATGTTTATTTCACTGTCAATTTTTTCTCAAACAGGATTGGTAACCCCCAATGCCATGGTAGTTTCAGCACGTGAAGAAGCATCAAAAATAGGAGCTGATATTTTAAAAAAAGGAGGCAACGCATTTGACGCAATGGTAGCTACCGAATTGGCTTTGGCAGTATGCTATCCGTATGCGGGCAATATAAGCGGTGGTGGGTTTATGGTATATCGAAAAGCAAATGGTGAAATTGGAAGTTTGGACTACCGCGAAAAAGCACCATTAAAAGCATCTAAAAACATGTATTTAGATAAAAATCAAAATGTTATACCCGATTTAAGTGTTAACGGGGCTTTGGCCGTGGGTGTTCCGGGCACAATCGCAGGCATCTTTGCCGTTCATAAAAAGTTTGGTACACTGCCTATTAGTCAATTAATTCAGCCCGCAATTGATTTAGCAACTAAAGGCGTTATCGTAACAGAAAAACAAGAAAAACAAATTCAAAAATACCAAGCAGATATTATTCGCATTAGTGGACCTCAAACACTTTACGGTCAAAATTTTAAAAAAAACGACACCATAAAGTATATCGCAATAGCAACTACCCTGCAACGTATTTTACAAAATGGTGAAAACGAATTTTACAGAGGCGAAACTGCAAAAAAATTAGTTGCTTTTATTCAGTCTAAAGGCGGCATAGTTTCAATGAAGGATTTGGCAACTTATAAACCAAAATGGCGCAAACCAGTAGTATTTACATATAAAGATTTAAAAATTATTTCAATGGCACCGCCCTCAAGTGGCGGAATAACATTACAACAAATTCTAACAATGATAGCGCCTTATAATGTGGGTCAATTCGCGCACAATTCGGAACAGTACATACAAATTATAACCGAAGCAGAACGACGCGCGTATGCAGATAGAAATTTCTTTTTAGGCGATCCCGATTTCGTAAAAATTCCTACTACAAAACTATTAGATAGTACTTATTTAAAAACCAGAATGAATACTTTTGATTGGACAAAAGCAACCAAATCTAGTGCTATTTCGCACGGAAATTTTGAAAATAACGAAAGTAACGAAACAACGCATTATTCGATTGTTGATGCAGCCGGAAATGCGGTTTCTGTTACAACAACCTTAAATGGCGCTTATGGCTCAAAGCTTTTTTCAGACGAATTGGGTTTCTTCTTTAATAACCAAATGGATGACTTTAGTGCCAAGCCCGGAGCTCCAAATTCTTACGGATTGGTTGGTGCTGCAGCCAATAGTATTGCTCCTAAAAAAAGAATGTTAAGCTCGATGACTCCTACCGTAATTGAAAAAAACGGAATTCTTTTTATGGTACTTGGAACACCCGGCGGCTCAACAATTATTACCTCTGTATTGCAAACAATTCTAAATGTTACGGCATTTAAAATGACAATGCAGGATGCAGTAAACGCCGCTCGATTTCATCATCAATGGTTGCCCGACGAAATAAGTTTTGAGCCCAATTACTTCACACAAATAACACTAAGTAATTTGACACAAAAAGGATACTTTTGTAATGAAAAAAACGTTCCAGTTCTTGGTAAAGTCGATGCTATTTTAATACTGCCTAATGGTATGCTTGAGGGTGGTGCAGATAAAAGAGGCGATGACAAAGCAATTGGTTTTTAACAATAAAAAATTATACCTTTGAAAATTACCTTTTTTGTTATTTATGTCGATTAAAAAAATTAAATTAAATTTCCGAAAAATAATACGACGCTTTGAAAAGGTCGTATTTGTGGTTAAATATCTTTTGTCTGAAAGGCATTTTATGTATTTTTCGTGCATTATAGTTGGTATATCATGCGCTTTTGCTGTAATTGTGCTTAAAAGTTTTGCACACAACGTTTTTGTTTTTGCCAACTATCTAAACAGCTATGTAAAATTACCTTTTTTTTACATTATATTACCCATTATTGGAATTGTACTGACTGTATTTGTTATAAAAAACTTTTTAGATAACACACTCGAAAAAGGAAGTTCAAAGATTTTATATGCTGTTGCAAAAAAAGGCGGTATTATTCCAAAAAAACAAATGTATGCTCAAATAATTACTAGTTCATTAACCGTTGGTTTGGGCGGTTCAGCTGGGCTTGAAAGCCCTATTACAATTACCGGTGCCGCCTTTGGATCTAATTTTGCTCAAAAATATAAGTTGTCTCAAAAAGACAGAATACTATTACTCGCGTGCGGCGTTGCTGCCGGAATAGCTGCCGCATTTAATGCTCCAATTGCAGGAGTTTTATTTGCTATCGAAGTAGTATTAACCGATATTTCTATTGCAGCTTTTATCCCCATAATAATTGCAGCTGCAACAGGCGCATTAATATCAAAAATAGCATTGTCACAAGAGGTACTATTAAGTTTTAAAAATGTACAAGATTTTAATTACCATAACACCCATTATTATGTTTTACTCGGAATTTTAGCGGGTTTTGTATCTGTATATCATGCAAGAAATTTTCGAAAGGTAGAAAATTACTTAACTGCTATTAAATTTACAGGATATAAAAAAGCTTTATTTGGAGCAAGTCTTTTGGCAATTTTACTTTTTTTTATCCCAACACTTTTTGGCGAAGGTTATGAAAGTATTAAAACACTATCTACTGCCAATCCTGAAAACGTATTAAATAATACTTTGCTAGAAAAACACAAGAGTAACGAACTAATTTTGTTACTATTTGTAGGATTAACCGTGTTTTTAAAATCGTTTGCAACCGGATTAACTTTAGGAAGCGGCGGCAATGGTGGCAATTTTGCTCCTTCTTTATTTGTAGGATCGTATTTGGGTTTTTTTGTAGCGAAATCAATTAATTTACTCGGAATTTCAAGTCAATTGCCAGTAACGAACTTTGCAATTGTAGGAATGGCTGGTATTCTTGCCGGATTATTTCATGCACCATTAACCGCCATTTTCCTTATCGGAGAAATAACAGGTGGCTATAATTTAATGGTTCCTTTAATGATTGTTTCATCTATTAGTTTTGCCGTGTCTAAACAATTTGAAAAACATTCAATGGATGTTAAAACTTTAGCAGAAAGCGGCGATGTTTTTACAAGCGATAAAGACAAAAATATACTTTTAAATTTAGATTTACTTCCGTTAATAAATCAGGACTTTGTTACTCTGACAAAAGCAACTACTTTTGAAAACCTTGCAGCAACATTTACAACATCTAATCAAAAAATATACCCCGTTTTAGATGATAAAAATAAGCTAATCGGAATTGTTGATTTTGATGTAATTCGCCCTTTTATATTTAATGCCTTTCGGGTAAAATTCACAAATTTAGAAGACGTAATTTCTCAGCCTACTTCAATTTTGAACTACGAAGACGGAATGGAACATATTTTTGAAGAATTTGAAAATACTAAAGCCGAACTACTACCAGTAATACGATACGGAAAATATTTTGGAATCATCTCAAAATTATCCTTACTTGAATCATATCGAGAAAAACTTAAAGAAATGATAATTGATTAAAAAAAGTAAGTATTTTTGTAACAATATAAATGAAAGGCGTCATATATCTAAAATTTAAAAATCACTATTTATGAAAACATTACAATTAACTGTTCTAGGATTATTTTTTGCACTTTCTACGGCAACAAGCTTTGCTCAAACAGCCGATGAAATTATTAATAAGTACATCAAAAATATTGGCGGTGCTGATAAACTAAAAGCACTAAACGGAATTAAAATGAACATGGTTACCAACTATGGCGGAATGGAATTACCGGTAGAAATGGTTCAACTTACAGGCGGTAAACAATATGTTAAAATTAACATGCAGGGAAAAGAAATTACGCAAATGGCATCTGACGGAGCTACCGTGTGGTCAACTAATTTTATGACAATGTCCGCCGAAAAATCTGATGCAGAAAATACAGAAAACGCAAAATTAAGCAATGCCGATTTTCCGGATGCCATGCTAGATTATAAAGTAAAAGGATATTCGGCAGAATTTATTGGAAAAGAAACCAAAGAAGGTACTGAGTGCTTAAAAGTAAAATTTACCAAAAAACCCATAAAAGTTGACGGAGTTCAAACAGATGACGTGTCGTACTTTTACTTTGAAACCGAAAATTACTTGCCTATTGCAGTTGAAGTAGAAATAAAATCAGGACCAATGAAAGGTCAAAAATCAGTTTCCACAATGAGCGATTACCAAGAAGTAGAAGGTCTTTTTTTTCCGTTTGCAATGAATATGAGTGGGCAAGATTTAAAAATTAAAAAAATTACCCTAAATCCAACTGTTGATAACAATGCATTTGCATTTCCTGCACCAGCCGCAGCCGAGCCTGCAAAAAAATAATTTTTAAAAAAAATCCTTGATTGTAATTAATTCAAGGATTTTTTTATTTAAACCTACTTAAATATAACAAATGAAAATAAGTAAACTTTTTATTGCCAGTAGTATTGTATTATCAATTTATACTTCATCAGCACAAGATAAAGTAATTTTAAAAGGTAAAGAATTATTTGGCGATTTAGAAGCCCGGCATATTGGTCCGGCATTAATGAGTGGTCGCACCACAGATTTAGCACTACATCCTACAAATAACAAAATAGTTTATGCAGCAACTGCAGGTGGTGGCGTATGGAAAAGTAGCGATGGCGGAGCAACATTTGCGCCCATTTTTGATGAACATATTCAATCTATCGGTTGTATTGCCATTGATCCATCAAAACCAGACCAAAATATTTGGGTAGGTACTGGCGAAGTGTGGACCAGAAATAGTGTTTCAGTGGGAGACGGAATTTATAAATCGACCGACGGTGGACAAAATTGGAAAAATATGGGTTTACCAAAATCAGACCGAATTGGAGCCATAATAGTAGATTCAAAAAACAGCGACATTGTTTGGGTTGCAGTACTAGGTGCGCTTTGGGGTGATAGTGACGACCGCGGCATATACAAAACTATTGATGGTGGAATTACCTGGAACAAAGTTTTTTATGTAGACAACAAAACAGGGTGTTCTGACCTAATTATTGACGCCAATGATTCAAATATAATGTATGCTTCTTTTTGGGAATTTAGACGGACAGGTTGGTCTTTTTCGTCAGGTGGAACAAAATCAGCATTATACAAATCAATAGATGGCGGAAAAACTTGGAATAAAATTCACAACGGATTTCCAGAAGGACAATTGGGAAGAATAGCAATTACCATTGCTCCATCAAACTCAACTATTTTATATTCTGTATTAGAAACCGAAAAAAAAGAAAATAATGGTTTGTACCGTTCAGACGATTCTGGAGCAAGTTGGAAACACTTAAACAGCGATTTTGGGTTGGTCGTGCGTCCTTTTTATTTTTCTAGAATTACAGTAGATCCAAAAAATGCACAAATTATTGTTAAAGCAGGTCTTAGTGGTTCTATAAGCCGAGATGGTGGTAAAACCTTTAAATCGTTAGGAGACATGCACTCAGATATTCACGATATTGTATTTGATATTAATGATAGTAATCGAATGTACTTTGCTACTGATGGAGGCGTTTATCGTTCTTGGGATGGTGGAAGTACACCAGAAATGGTTAGCAATATTCCGGTATCACAATTTTACCATGTAAGTATTGACGACAAAGAACCATACAATGTTTACGGAGGTTTGCAAGACAACGGATCTTGGTATGGCCCAACAAAAAGTCCGGGTGGCGTTGAGTCGCGCGATTGGACCCGAATTGGTCAAGGCGATGGCTTTAGGGTACTAAAACATCCTACAAAAAATATTATTTATAGTGAAATGCAAGGTGCCGAAAACGTTTGGCGTTTTAATACCGATACGCAAGAATTAATTACAATTCAACCCTTGGCGGTGAAAGGCGAGCCAAAACTTCGTTTCAACTGGAATGCTCCGATGGAGGTAAGTAAAAAACAAACCGACAGATTTTATATGGGTAGCCAATTTGTTCATAAATCAGAAGACATGGGCAGAACTTGGACTAAAATATCACCTGATTTAACAACTAATGACAAGTTAAAATACGATATTAAAAACCCTGGCGGATTATCAAACGATAATAGTGGTGCCGAAAAACATTGTACAATTTTTACAATTGCCGAATCACCTGTAAATGAAAACGTAATTTGGGCTGGTACCGATGATGGTAATATTCAAATTACACAAGATGGTGGTAAAACATGGAACAACGTTATTGCAAATATAATTGGATTACCTAAAAACACTTGGTGTTATCATATCGAAGCTAGCGTTTTTGGTGCTGGTACTGCCTACGCCGTTTTTGAAGGTCATGCCAAAAATGATTATGCAGCATACACGTATAAAACTACCGATTTTGGAAAAACTTGGAAATCAATTATAACAGCCGATGTAGATGGTTTTGTAAGAAATATTCAAGAAGACTTTAAAAACGAAAATCTTTTGTTTTTAGGTACCGAAAAAGGTCTTTATATTACCATCGATGGTGGTAATAACTGGTCGCATTTTACCAATAAAATGCCATCGGTTGCCATTCATTATATGGAATTGAATCCAAAAACTAACGATTTAGTAATGGCAACGCACGGGCGCGGCATCATAATTATAGACGATATTACACCATTACGACAAATTAATCAAGAAATGTTAAATAAAGACGTGCACTTTTTTGATCTAAAAAATGCGGTTATCGAAGAGCAATCCAACTTTGGTCAAACTGCCACCGAATTAGAATTTGTTGGTAATAATCCTTCGTCTAGTGCCCAAATTATTTATTATTTGAAAAAGCGCCACACGATGGGTAAGATGGAAATGGAAATTCAAGATACCAATGGAAATAAAATAATTACTTTAGTTCCAAAAAAACAAAAAGGCATCAATGTTGTGAATTGGGATTATAATATGAAAAACCCAAAAATTGCAGCAGGAAAAACCATTTCGTATGCCGGCTTTACTGCACCTCGAGTTCAAGAAGGAACTTATAAAGCAGTTTTAACCAAAGGAAAAGAGGTGTACACGCACGAGTTTAAAGTAGTAAACGATCCAAAAAGTGCAATCGCTCCAAACGACCGTTTAAAACAACAAATTACTACTCGAGCGTTATTTAATATGAATGAAGAATTGGCTTATTCAGTTTATGAAGTAGATGAAATTTTGAAATTAATAAATCAAATTATCGCGAAAAATAAAAATTTCATAAAAGAAGGCACAAAAATGAAAGCTTTGTTTGATGCATTAAAATTTAAAATGGTAGTAACAACTGGCGATGGTTATGTAGGTACAGCCGATCCGCAGTTGCGCGAAAAACTGGGCGAATTGTATGCCACAATTGCAGGCAACTTTACTGCACCTTCATCCTCGCAAATAGATAATATGGAATCTGTAAAAATAAGTTTTGACGAAATTTTAAATGAATTTAAAAGTTTAAAAACAAAAAACGAAGGTGTTTACTTAAAACAAGCAGCAGCGAATGGGCTACCGTTTATTTTAAAATCATTTACAGATTTTATTTCCGAATAATATAATTAATCGGCAATTTATGTAATAAAAAGTATACTATATCTTTGTGATTTTGCGCGTTACCAGCATGCTTCGTTCCTCAGAATGAAAAATTAGAACTTTTGTCGCATTGATTTTTTGGATAGAAAAAGTCTCAAAAAAGTATTTTAACTTCTTATAAAGTGCAACGAACGTCAAGACAAATTAAAGCAAAGTGCACTAATTTATTACACACAAATCGGAAACAAATAGAATTGAGCGAAATAAACTTACAATTAAATCCGTCTGAATTAAGTTTTAGGCGGATTTTTTTTTTTACAGATTTAATAATGTTTGGACACTAATTGTAAAGATTTTTTTTGTCAAGTACGTGCATAAAAAATAAACTATTACAAAAAAGCAAAATTTTAGTACTAAACAGTCACGGTAAAACTTTAATAATCTAAAAATAAACAGTTTTAGTAAAGGGCGATAAATATAAATTCGTTTATAAAATTATCAAAAATGGCATAACAAAAACCAAAAATCAAAAATCAAAACCTTACTTTTGTATTTTTACACGTTTATGTCAGATAACAACACAATTGAAGTTTTAGGAGCACGAGTTCATAATTTAAAAAATATCGATATTTCGATACCACGAGAGCAACTGGTAGTTATAACTGGGCTTTCTGGTTCCGGAAAATCATCATTGGCTTTTGATACTATTTATGCCGAAGGACAGCGGCGCTACATTGAAACTTTTTCTGCTTATGCCAGACAATTTTTAGGAGGATTGGAACGACCCGATGTTGATAAAATTGATGGATTGTCACCTGTTATTGCCATAGAACAAAAAACTACCAGTAAATCACCGCGATCAACAGTTGGAACGATAACCGAAATTTACGATTTTTTGAGATTACTTTTTGCTCGTGCAGGCGATGCGTACAGTTATAATACGGGCGAAAAAATGGTTTCGTATTCTGACGATAAAATCAAAGAGTTGATAAAACTAGATTTTTTGAATCAACGAATAAACGTTTTAGCACCAGTAATTCGGGCAAGAAAAGGACATTATGCCGAGCTATTTCAACAAATAGCCAAACAAGGATTTGTGAAAGTACGTGTAAACGGACAAATTGTAGACCTAACCGCTGGTATGAAACTCGATCGATATAAAACCCACGATATTGAAATTGTCATTGATCGATTACAAGTAGAAGACAATGATGACACTGATAAACGCTTAGCAGAAAGTATAAAAACCGCAATGTACCATGGCGAAGATGTGATGATGGTTTTGGAAAACGAATCTAAAACACCTCGTTTTTTTAGTAGAACACTAATGTGTCCTACCACCGGAATTTCGTACCAAAACCCAGAACCAAATTTATTTTCGTTTAATTCTCCAAAGGGCGCATGCCAAAATTGTAATGGTTTAGGAACGGTGAACGAAATTAATAGAAAAAAAATAATTCCAAATCCTCAATTATCTATAAATAAAGGAGGTTTTGCCCCTATTGGCGAATACAAATCGTCGTGGATATTTAAGCAATTAGAATTAATTGCTGAAAAATTCAATTTCAAATTAACCGACCCAATCGAAACAATTTCTGATCCAGCACTAGAAATGATTTTGAACGGTGGTAACGAAAAATTTTCGGTTACTTCAAAAACAGCAGGCATTACAAAAGAATATAAAATTGATTTTGAAGGAATTTCTAAGTTTATAAAAAACCAATTTGACGACAACTCTTCGGCGGCAATTAAACGTTGGGCGAAAGAGTTTATGGACGAAATTAATTGTCCGATTTGTGAGGGTACTCGATTAAAAAAAGAATCGCTTTTTTTTAAAATAAATGATAAAAATATTGCCGAATTATCCGATATGGATATTTCTGAATTGACAGTTTGGTTTACTGAATTAAAATCGAAATTATCAGAAAAACAAACCCTAATTGCCACCGAAATTTTAAAAGAAATTAACGACCGACTACAATTTTTGATGGATGTAGGCTTGAATTATTTATCGCTGAGCCGAAGTTCAAAATCACTATCGGGTGGCGAAGCACAACGTATTAGACTAGCAACTCAGATTGGATCACAATTAGTTGGCGTTTTATATATTTTAGACGAACCCAGCATAGGTCTTCATCAGCGCGATAACGACCGATTGATAAATTCATTAAAAAATTTGCGAGACATAGGCAACTCGGTTTTGGTAGTTGAACATGATAAAGATATGATAGAATGTGCCGATTACGTTATAGATATTGGACCTAAAGCAGGTAAATATGGCGGTCAAATTATAAGTAAAGGAACTCCAAAAGAATTATTGTTAGAAAATACCTTAACCGCACACTATTTAAATGGAAAACTTCAAATTGAAATTCCAAAAATGCGTCGCGAAGGCAATGGAAAATCAATAAAATTAAGTGGTGCAAGCGGTAATAATCTTAAAAACGTAACCGTCGAATTTCCGTTAGGAAAACTAATTTGCGTAACCGGAGTTTCTGGAAGCGGTAAATCGACATTAATAAATGAAACCCTCTACCCTATTTTAAATGCACATATTTACAACGGTGTTAAAATTCCGAAATCGTATAAAAAAATTGAAGGTTTAGAGCATATTGATAAAGTAATTGATATTGATCAAAGCCCAATCGGACGAACGCCACGATCCAACCCTGCTACGTATACCGATATTTTTTCGGAAGTGCGAAATTTGTTTACAATGACGCCCGAAGCAATGATTCGCGGTTATAAAGCAGGACGATTTAGCTTTAACGTAAAAGGTGGTCGTTGCGAAACCTGCGAAGGATCTGGCGTGCGCACAATTGAAATGAGTTTTTTGCCAGATGTTTACGTAGAATGTGAAACGTGTCAAGGCAAACGATTTAACCGAGAAACATTAGAAATTCGATTCAAAGGAAAATCAATTTCTGATATATTAAATATGACTATTGACGAAGCGGTTCCGTTTTTTGAAAACATTCCGAAAATTCAACGAAAAGTAAAAACCTTGCAAGATGTTGGTTTGGGCTACATTACTCTCGGGCAGCAAAGTACAACACTTTCTGGTGGCGAAGCACAGCGCATCAAATTAGCAGCCGAATTGAGTAAAAAAGATACAGGAAATACGTTCTACATTTTAGATGAACCCACAACGGGCTTGCATTTCGAAGACATTAGAGTATTAATGGACGTAATTAATAAATTGGTAGATAAAGGCAATACCATATTAATTATTGAACACAACCTAGATGTAATAAAACTTGCCGATTATATAATTGACGTTGGATTAGAAGGCGGTAAAGGCGGTGGAGAAATTATCTGTAAAGGAACACCTGAGGAAATTATAAAGAATAAAAAAAGTTATACAGCCCAGTTTTTGAAAAAAGAAATGAAATAAAAATAAGATATAAAAACCAGAATAAATTTTAAATGAAAGCAGAATATAAAAACGATGACGATTTAATACAAGATAAATTAACTCAAAAAACATGGAATGAAATTCGTGCTAACGACAGTTGGGCCATTTTTAAAATTATGTCAGAATTTGTAAATGGATACGAAACCATGGCTCGCATCGGTCCCTGCGTATCAATTTTTGGATCTGCCAGAACAAAAATCGATAATAAATACTATGTTTTAGCCGAAAAAATTGCCTTTGAAATTTCAAAAGCAGGTTATGGCGTAATTACAGGTGGTGGTCCCGGAATTATGGAAGCAGGAAACAAAGGTGCGCATCGTGGCGAAGGAACGTCGGTTGGATTGAACATCGAATTGCCCTTTGAACAACATTACAATCCATATATTGACAAAGATAAAAATTTAAACTTTGACTACTTTTTTGTTCGTAAAGTAATGTTTATAAAGTATTCGCAAGGTTTTGTGGTTATGCCAGGAGGTTTTGGAACTTTAGATGAAATGTTTGAAGCAATAACCTTAATCCAAACTAAAAAAATTGGGAAATTCCCTATAATTTTAGTAGGTACCCACTATTGGAGCGGATTAATGGATTGGATAAAAAACGTGATGATTGCAGAAGAAAAAAATGCAAATCTTGACGACTTAAATCTGATAAAAATTGTAGATACCGCCGAAGAAGTAGTTTCAGAATTGAATCGTTTTTATAAAAAATACAATTTAAGTCCTAATTTTTAGCAATCAAAAAAATCTCGTTTCAATTGTGAAACGAGATTTTTATAATTAAAATTAAAGAATCGACACTATTAAAATTGCTCTCTTCCTGCAAAATGAAAAGCACCTTCAATAGCTGCATTATCATCTGAATCGGACCCATGAACTGCATTTTCACCAATTGAAGTGGCATATTTTTTACGAATTGTTCCTTCGGCAGCATCCACAGGATTTGTAGCCCCAATTAAAGTTCTAAAATCATCAACTGCATTTTCTTTTTCTAAAATTGCGGCTACAATCGGACCTCTTGACATAAATTCAACTAATTCTCCATAAAATGGTCGTGCCGCATGAACAGCGTAAAATGCTTGTGCATCGGCTACTGTAAGTTGTGTTAGTTTTAATGAAATAATTTTAAAACCACCTTCTGAAATCATATTTAAAATACCACCAATATGTCCGTTTGCTACTGCATCAGGTTTAATCATCGTAAATGTTCTGTTCGAAGCCATCTTTATTTTTTTTAATTTTGTGCAAAAGTACATTAATTAATTCAAAAAACTTTCTTGCAAATGATAAAAACTTTTTTAATAACATAAAACACTACCATAACATGTATATAATTATTATTTTTGCACAAATTGAATTTCTAATTTGAAATACCTTTTTATTATTTGTAATCGTTTTTTTTAAATATGTTTTTCAATTCATTTCATTTTGCACTATTTTTACCTATTGTTTTTACATTATATTGGTACGTTTTTAATAAAACTAAATCGACACAAAATTTTTTATTAATTAGTGCCAGTTACTATTTTTATTCGTGTTGGAATTGGCATTTTTTATTTTTGCTCATTTTTTCTACTTTATTAGATTATTTCTCGGCGTTACAAATTGAAAAAAATACGTGTCATAAAACAAGAAAAATGTGGCTGTGGTTGTGCATTTCGATTAATTTAGGATTTCTTGGCATTTTTAAATATTATAATTTTTTTGCTGACTCATTTTCAAATTTACTGCAAGGCATTGGCATCAAATCAAGTCCAATTTTATTGCATATTATTTTACCTATTGGTATTTCTTTTTATACTTTTCATGGCTTATCGTACATAATTGATATCTACTATAAACGCATTACTGCCGAAAAGAACTTTATCGACTATTCGCTTTTTGTGAGCTATTTTCCGTTGCTTGTTGCGGGCCCGATAGAGCGAGCCACCCATTTATTACCTCAAATAAAGGTAAAACGAAACTTTAATTTTGAAAAAGCAAAAGAAGGAGTTTATCAAATAATTTGGGGAATGGTAAAAAAAATAGTGATTGCCGATTCTTGTGCCGTTTATGCCAATCAAATTTTTGATCACTATCAGGCTATGAATTCGCTGTCATTGCTACTAGGTGCAATTTATTTTGCATTTCAAATTTATGGCGATTTTTCAGGCTACTCTGACATTGCACTTGGTACATCAAAATTATTTGGCATGGATTTATTAAAAAATTTTAATTTTCCTTATTTTTCACGAGATATTGCTGAGTTTTGGCGCAAATGGCACATTTCACTCTCATCGTGGTTTAGAGATTATTTATACATTCCGCTTGGTGGAAGCGACGGTTCGATTTGGTTCAAAATTAGAAATACCTTTATTATTTTTTTAGTGAGCGGTTTTTGGCATGGCGCAAACTTTACTTATTTGGCATGGGGATTACTAAATGCCATCTATTTTTTACCCTTATTACTTCTAAATAGAAACAGAAAAAATTTAAATTATTTTACATTAAAATTTAATTTTGAATCTGTAAAAAATATTTTTAACATTTTTATTACATTTATATTGACTTGCTTTGCATGGATTTTTTTTAGATCAAAAACTATTACTGATGCTGTTTTTTACATAAAAAAAATGGTTACCAATTTACATTTTAAAGAGCAGTATTTTGCCATTGAACGGTACAATTACGAGCTGCTTTATATTTTAATATTATTTATTATTGTAGAATGGAATTTTAGAGATAAAATAGAACCCATTTCTGGGCGACATGCTTGGATAAAATTCGGTTTATGTTTGGTCGTTCTGTTGGCTTTGGGAGTGTTTAGTGATAGTAAAGAATTTATTTATTTTCAATTTTAATGACAAAATTTATTACGTTTATCGGAAAGTTACTTTTGGTACTTATTATAACAACGGTTATTTTAGATCTGACGTATACAATAGTTTATTCAGCATCACAATCACAAACAAAAATTGATTATTTGTACCAATCAAAAAATTTAAAATATGATGTTGTTTTCTTAGGATCATCAAGAGTTGCAAATCATTTTGTACCAGAAATTTTTAATAAAAAAGGATTAAAATCTTATAATTTCGGATTAACCCGATCACGGTTAGAAGAATCTGCATTAATGCTAAAATTAATGTTAGAAAGAAACTATAAAATCAAAAATCTTGTACTTCAAGTAGATTTAAATATCAATTCAAATGACCATTCTGAAGCAATTCGTGCACTATTTATGCCGTATTTACATCAATCTCAAATTATACGAAATCATTACAAAAACATCAATCAATACAATCAATTGCTGTATATACCATTTTTTAGATATATGCATTATGATGCCCGAATTGGCTTTCGACAATTATACAAAAGTGCACTTCATAAAAAAACAAACGCACTTGAAAATGACGGATTTAATGCCCTAAAAAGTAATAAAAGACCCATGCTTGTTGCAGATTTGTCGAAATATTATCCTAAAAAAAATACTGGCTATGAAGAAATTAAACTAATTTGCAAACAAAATAAAATTAATTTAATCGCGGTAACTACACCGATGTGCTTAGAGACAACAAACCGAGATTATTTTAAAAAAATAAAGCAAATTTATCCCGAGGTTCATAATTTTGAAAATGCTGTAACCAATCAAAAATACTTTTCAACTTGTGGTCATTTAAATGAATTAGGAGCCAAAATATTTACATTAAAATTTTACAATACTTTTTTTAAAAATAAATCGAAAAATTGAGAAAATTAACCTACCTAGCACTAATTGTATACACCAATTGTTTGGCACAACATTACAACAAATTAGTTGTTCAAGTTGATAATTTATCCCATATAATTACTGTAAAGCAAGAGCTTACCTATTTTAACCAATCAGATGCTACTTTAAATACAATCGTACTTAACGACTGGAATAACGCCTATTCTGTAAAAGATTCGCCGTTAGGACAGCGGTTTTCGGACGAATTTATTCGCAACTATTTAATTGCTCCTGAAAAAGACCGAGGAAAGACCTACGATTTAAAAATTAGCACGCCAAATAATAAGACAGTGCACTTTAATAGACCCGAAAATTATTTGGATTTAGTTGAAATTACGTTAGACCAGCCCCTATTACCTAGCCAAAAAATTACTTTTATTTTATCGTATAAATTAAAAATTCCAAATGCACGATTTACAACGTATGGCTATAATTTTAGGGGCGAGATGAGTTTGAAGAATTGGTTTCTTACGCCGTCAAAGTTTGAAAACAATACATTTGTTCGTTATAATAATTTAAATTTAGATGATGCCCCAAATGCATTATTTAATATGGATTTAGAGATTAAATCACTTCAAAAGTATGAAATAACTACCGA